>JBEPXV010000360.1:0-3142 GCA_041641695.1 Gammaproteobacteria bacterium
GGCAACGCCGGAAGCCGAACTGGTCGTGTGGCCGGAAACGGCGCTGCGTAAGTCAATGAAAGATCCCCGTGTCCGTTCGCGCGTCACACGCCTGATCGATTCCATCGATACCCCCGTACTGTTCGGTGTATCAGAGGTGTTCAAACTGAGATCAAGCACACCGGACGGGCTCACCACCCGAAACGAGATTTACAATTCCGTCTACCTGGGCTGGCCCGGACGAGCCTTATCCAAACCCTATCGGAAGATGCGCCTCCTGCCGTTCGGCGAATACACGCCGCTACGTGGCTGGGCCACCTGGCCGCAATGGCTGGTAGCCAGGGTCCTCGAGCTCACGCCCGGCACCGAACAGCCTTTTTTCCATCTCCCGGGTGGCGTCCCGCTGGGCGTGTTGATCTGCTGGGAAAACCTGTTTGCCGATCTATCCCGACAGGCCGTGCGAGACGGCGCCCGACTGCTGGTACAGATTACGAACAACAACTGGTTCGGTTGGTCCGCCCAGCCGCGCCAGCACAATCTGGCATCGGTGCTCCGGGCGGTCGAAACCGGAGTTCCCGTGGTGATTGCCTCCAACAGCGGCCCCTCCGCAGTGATCGATGCACGCGGCCGCGTTATTGCCGAACTGCCCACGCTTTTTGAAAGCGGGGTAGTCAGCGCCGAGATCACCCTGGCGGGGGGTGAAACGCTCTATAGCCGCATCGGCGATGCCTTCGTAGCTCTGGCTGCGTTGTTGCTGGTCGGGGCCGGCTTGAGCCGGGCGCGCGTGCTCTCGCTATCCGAGTGACCATCATCAATTTGCCCGTGATCCGCGCTCTTGTTCCGTATCGCGGCGAGCCGGCGCGTCATCGTCGCGCCGCGATGGAATCGCCTCGGTCGAGTCCCCTTGTGTCGGCAGCCTCTTGCCGACCTTCGGCGTGTCCATTGTGCGGGTTTGGTCAACGGTGCGCGGCTGCGCTTTTTTGACCGTGTCCCGCTTTATGGGCGATATGGGCGATGCAATCGACACGTCCCTGGACCAGGAGCCCGTCAGCCCTAGTCCGAGGAGGAGGCCGCGATGGTGCGCCGGCACGTGCAGGACAACGAACAGGCGGCCGTCGACATTGAAGTATTGCGGCGCGTGCGCGATGCCGTGAAATCAGAGCAGTACGGCGCTCCCGGCGAGCTCGGCCTGCGCCGTCTCAAGGCAGCGATCAGGGACGACACCGGCCGGGCCGCGGGCGCCGGGGCGCCCGGTCGCTGGTGGCGGTCCGCCATGGCCGCGGCGCTGGTCCTCATCGTCGTGCAGGGGGGCTGTTGGTGGACGCGTGGCGCGGCGGCGACGGCTACCAGCCGGCGGGTGTGGAAACGGAACGGGCTGTCATTCAGCTTCGATTCGAGCCCGGCGCCACGGAGGAGGGGACACGCGGACTGCTCAACGAGCTGGACGTGGAGATCGTGGCGGGCCCGAGCAGCGTAGGCGTCTACCGGGTGGCGCCGGTGGGAGAAGATCGGGATTCCGGGCGGCTCGTCACGCGGCTGCGCGAAGCGGAGCACATCGTCCGGTTCGCCGAGCTCGAGTGAGACGCCGGTCAGGCGACCAGCTGCTCGAAAATACGAAACCCCGCAATGTAGGTCGCCGCCACCGAGCCGGCTGTGCAGAACACCAGAACGAGCAGGATGCGTGTCGCCCGGTTCGTATACCAACCGCTCAGCCGGGCAACCTGCTCGCGCAGGTTTTCGAAATCGGTCATGCGGGGCCGGCGGAACACCGTCTCCACCGCGGCCGTGACCATGCCCGCGCCGATGAGCGGGTTCAGCGAGGTCAGGGGCGCGGCAAGAAACGCAGTCACGACGGTCACGGGATGGGCGCGGGCCGCCAGGGCGCCCAGCGCCGTGAGCGTTCCGTTGATCAGGACCCAGTCGCCGACCAGACGCCAGCCGAGCTCGGAGCTGCGCAGGAAACCGATGACAAAGCCGGTGATGATGACCGCGACCACCAGCCACGGCAGCAGCCGGCTGAACCGGCTCCGCGGGGGGATAACCTCCAGCGCGGCCCGCGTGCCCCGCGGGTCGTCGTCTTCGCGCAGCTGTTCGGCCAGTCCCTTCAGGTGTCCCGCTCCGACAACCACCAGCAACCGCCGCGGCCGCGCGCGGGCGATGCGCTCGCGCAGGTTCGCGGCCATGTAGCGATCACGCTCGGTCACCAGCACGCGGTACAGGGCGGGCGAGCGGTCCGCGAACTCGCTGAAAGTGCTTTCCAGCATGTCGCCCTGCTTCAGGCCTTCGATCTGGTTCTCGTCGACGCCGCTGCGGGTGAACAGCGACGCCAGCAGGCCGTTGATCAGCATCCAACGCTGATACCAGGGGACCGACCGGATCAGGCGCTTGAGGGTAACCCCGATATCACGGTCCACGAGCCACAGCGGCAGGCCGCGTTGCTCCGCCGCCTCGATGGCGCCCCGCATTTCTCCGCCGGGCTCCACGTCCAGCTGGTCGGCCAGTCGTTTCTGGTAGGCGGACAGGGCGAGCTGGGCTGCCACCATGCCGCCCCGGCCGGAGCGAATGATCCGGAACAGGTCGGTCTCGCCCCAGTCGTCGGTGCCGGTCAGACGTTGATAGCGCGGCCTGCACAGCTCAACCGCCACCGCGTCGTAGTCGCCGGTGGCCAGCGCCCGGTGCACATCATCGACGCTGTGCCGCGAAACATGGGCCGTGCCCAGCAGCGTGACCTCGGTGTCATCGACGGTCAGGTCCAGCCTGGGCGCTTCGGGCGGCTCGGGTGTTGCGGCTTGATTCACGATATCTGCATCTGCTCACTCATGAGGCGCGCAATGGTACTGCACGGCGCCGCGTACGCGAAGACTACTCGGACCGGGTGTCGGGCAGGAAGTTTCGCTCTTCCGCCGGCGTGCTGTCGATGCGCTCGCGCAGCCTGGTGAGGAATTCGTTCTCTGCGCGGTTCAACGTAGTGCGCGGGTTCCAGACGAGATGGATATCGATGGCCGGCGGGTCCTCGTACGGCGGCAGGCGCCACAGGACGCCGTCCTCCACGTCCCGCTGCACCACGTGGATGGGCAGGGGGCCGATGCCGAGACCGTTGACGATCATGCGCCGAACCTCTTCCAGATGGGGCGAGATGGCCGTGATCCGCTTGCCGACATTC
>JBEPXV010000361.1:0-3141 GCA_041641695.1 Gammaproteobacteria bacterium
CCTGTACCGGGACGTCGCGGATCTGGGCGACGATCGTTTCGTGGAGCTCAGCTTCGAGTCCCTGACGCGCGATCCCCTGGAGCAGCTGGAACGGATTTATGCTTCACTGAATATCCCCGGCTTTCGGGAGGCGCGTCCCGGGTTCGAGGCGCATCTGGATTCCGTCGCCCACTACAAGAAAAACGAGCATGTGCTGACCAATGAAACCGTCACCAAGGTCGACCGGCACTGGGGCGAGCTGGTGCGCCGCTGGGCCTACCCGCCGCCTGCGTGACGGGCACGCGCGATGATTGACACCTTCCGGAACGTCGCCTCGCTCCTGTTGGGCTATGCGCTGATGATCATGGCCAACGCGCTGTTCAATACCCTGCTGGGCATCCGCATGGAGCTGGAGCAGTTCGGCGCCACCGTCACCGGCATGGTCATGAGCGCCTACTTCGTCGGCCTGCTGGCCGGCGCCCGGTCGGTATCCCGCGTTATCACGCGGGTCGGCCATATCCGCTGCTTCGGCCTGTTCGCCTCGATCATCTCCATCACCGCCCTGGTTCACATCCTGTGGGTGCATCCCGTCGTGTGGGGCGTGATGCGGGTCATGTCCGGCTTCTGCATGGCCGGCATGATCACCATCACGGAAAGCTGGTTGAACGCGCGCGCCGACAACGAGCACCGCGGGCAGGTGCTTTCCTGGTACATGATCACCAACTTCACGGCGGCGGGTCTCGGCCAGTTCCTGCTACCCCTGGCGGACCCGGGCGAGTTCGTGCTGTTCTGTGTCATCTCGATACTGTTCTCGGCGGCGCTCATCCCGGTGATGGTGACCCGCGCGAGCGCGCCCAGCCCTTCGCCGCCGGCACGGGTATCCATGAAATATCTCTACCGCCTGGCGCCCCTGGCCTGTATCGGCGCCTTCGGGTCCGGCATGATGAATGCCAACTTCTACGGCCTGGCGCCGGTGTTCACCCAGCGCATCGGGCTGTCGCTCAATCAGACCTCGCTGTTCATGGCTACCGCGGTCCTGAGCGGCGTTCTTCTGCAGTGGCCCCTGGGCCGCCTCTCGGACCGGATCGGACGGGGCAACGTCCTGGGGAGCGTCACCATAATCACGTCCCTGGCATGTTTCGGAATAGCCCTGTTCGGGGCACAGGCGGGGCGCTGGCTGTTCGCGATGACGGCGGTTTACGGCGCGACCGTATTCACCGTTTATTCGCTGTCCTCGGCGCAGGCCAACGATCTCAGCGAGCCGGACAACCTGGTGAAGACCGCCGGCGCCCTGCTGATCGCGTTCGGCATCGGCGCGATCCTGGGGCCGGTGCTCGGGGGCGTGGTCATGCGCACCATCAGCCCCGGAGCGCTGTTCGGGCTGAACGGCGGGATCGCGCTGTTCATCGCCCTGTACGCGTTCCGGCGTTCCGCCGCGATGCGGCGGGCGCGGGCTCTCGGGGTGTTTCTGCCAACGCCGGGCACCCAGTTCACCTCGGGGCTGCTCTACCGCCGGGTGCGGGACCAGATCGACCGGGACCTGCGTCGCTACGGGCAGTTTCCGGGTCGGCGCTTCTGACCTGCCCGCGGCGCGCGGACTACGCCGCCCGGCCCCGGCGCGGCGGGAGGACGGTTAGTCGGAGGCGATATCGGACTGCCGGTAGCGCGCCACCGAGTCGTTGATCTCCTGTTTCGCCTGCTCGGGGCCGACCCAGCCCACAATCTTGACCCACTTGCCCGGCTCGAGATCCTTGTAGTGATCGAAGAAATGCGAAATGCGCTCGAGAAGCTCCTTGGGCAGGTCGCGGAACGTGTGGACGTCGTCGTACAACGGCGTCAGCTCATCGACCGGCACCGCCAGGATCTTGGCATCCACGCCGGACTCGTCTTCCATTTTCAGCATGCCGACCGGCCGGCACCGCACCACCGAGCCGGGAATGAGCCGGAACGGAGTGACCGCCAGCACGTCCACGGGGTCGCCGTCCTCCGACAGGGTCTGGGGTATGTAGCCGTAGTTCGTCGGGTAATACATGGCCGTGGCCATGAACCGGTCGACGAACATGGCGCCGGTGGTCTTGTCGACCTCGTATTTGACCGGGTCGCCGTGACGCGGGATCTCAACGATCACGTTGACGTCCTCGGGCACGTCGTGTCCGGGTGGTACCAATCCTAGGCTCATGGCGCTGGCTCGCGGCGTTGAGAAGTGTAGCCGGAATTATAGGGGCGAAATGTTGCATTGCACAACCATCTGGAGGATACAATACCGCCGCTTTCGTCCGGCCGGTCGCTAAGCGCTGGGTTTCAAGCCAGTCGTCCTATACCATGTCGCGCCGGTCCACTCGGGGTCGACTCCGCCCGGTTCGGGGCGCACCCGACTGATTTGACAAACACACGAACCGACATTCTTGATTGATAAGGGGAGACTATGTCGTTTGCAGCATTGATTCCGACCGTGCTCGGCGTTCTGGGGCTTGTCGCCGCGTTCGTCGTTTTCCGCACGGTGAAAGCCTATCCCGGCGGCAGCGGCAAAGTTGCCGACATCGGCGAGGAGATCCACCACGGCGCGATGGTGTTCATGCACCGCGAGTACAAGATACTCGGGATCTTCGTCGCCGTCGTCCTGGTACTGCTGATGATATCGCCGTTGTCCTGGCATACCTCGTTGGCGTTCATCGTCGGCGCGCTGGCGTCTGCCACCGCGGGCTATATCGGGATGTACACCGCTACCCAGGCCAACGTGCGGACCACCACTGCCGCCCATGAGAAGGGCGCGGCCGATGCATTGACGGTGGCGTTCTTCGGCGGCTCCATCATGGGGCTGGCGGTCGCCTCGATGGGGCTGCTGGGGCTGGGCTTCCTGTACCTGCTGTTCGGCGGCGATCCGGCCACGGCGGATACCATACACGGCTTCGGCATGGGCGCGTCGTCGGTAGCGCTGTTCTCGCGTGTCGGCGGCGGCATTTTCACCAAGAGCGCCGACGTCGGCGCCGACCTGGTGGGCAAGGTCGAGGCCGGGATTCCCGAGGACGACCCGCGCAATCCGGGCGTGATCGCGGACAACGTCGGCGACAATGTCGGCGACGTGGCGGGCATGGGCTCGGACATCTTCGAGTCCTACTGCGGCTCGATCATCGCCACCATCGCCATCGCCTCGACGATGTT
>JBEPXV010000362.1:0-3133 GCA_041641695.1 Gammaproteobacteria bacterium
AAGCCCATGGTCTTTGTGACTACCATGCTGCTGCTGGCGCTCATCGTAATGATGAACGCGTCGGCCATTTACGTGCGCAACCGCCTGAAGAAGAAATTCGCCGAAGGCGGAATCTGAAAAGTCCTGACAAACCGGAGACACCGATGAGTGCAAATGCCCCCAGTTCCAGGCCCTACGGCGTGCCGACGACCGCCTACTATGTGCGGGATTCCGGTGACGGGACAATCGTGTCGGTGCAGGGCTTCAATCTGTGGTACGACAAAGTCCAGGCGTTGTTCGATATCACCATGGATGTGCCCCGGGGGCTGGTGACTGCTCTGATCGGGCCGTCCGGGTGCGGCAAGTCGACGCTGTTGCGCTGCATGAACCGCATGAACGATCTGATCGACACGGTGCGGATCTCCGGGTCAATGCAGGTGGACGACCAGGATATCTACGGCAAGGGCGTCGATGTCATCGGGCTGCGAAAGCGCATGGGCATGGTATTTCAAAAGCCCAATCCGTTCGCCATGTCGATTTTCGACAACGTGGTGTATCCATTGCGTGTGGACGGCGTCGGCAGCGGCCGGGTGCTGGAGGAGACCTGCGAGCGCGCGCTGCGCGGCGCCGCCTTGTGGGACGAGGTCAAGGACCGGCTCGGCGAGAGCGCGCTCGGCCTGTCCGGTGGTCAGCAGCAGCGGTTGTGCATCGCGCGGGCCATCGCCGCCGACCCGGAGGTGCTGCTGATGGACGAGCCGTGCTCCGCGCTGGATCCCATCGCCACGGCCAAGATCGAGGAGCTCATCGACGAGCTGAAGGGGCATTACTCGATCGTTATCGTCACCCACAACATGCAGCAGGCGGCCCGGGTCTCGGACAACACTGCATTCATGTATCTTGGCAAGCTCATCGAGTACGGGGACACGGAAGTGATGTTTACCAATCCGAAGCTTGCCCAGACCTCCGATTACATCACGGGACGCTTCGGATGACGCCGTCCGCAGATCCCGCCGGCGGCGCGCCGTTGCTACATTAATCCGCTTACTGAGGAATGCCGAAATGAATGCCGACGAATTCAACCTTGGCCAGCACACGGTAAAAAGATACGACGCCGAGCTCGAGAAAATACGATCCAAGGTCCTCGCCATGGGCGGTCTCGTGGCGCAGCAGCTATCGGACGCCATCGCCGCCATCACCACGGGCGACAGCAGCCTCGGCGAGAAGGTGATGAACAGCGACTACCGGATCAATGCCCTGGAGGTGGAGATCGACGAGGAATGCGGCCAGGTGTTGGCGCGCCGCCAGCCGATCGCCAGCGATCTGCGTTTCATCCTGTCGGTCATCAAGACCATCACGGACCTCGAGCGTATGGGCGACGAAGCCGAGCGCATCGGGCGCATGGCCGTTCAGCTGGTCCAGCACGAGCGTCCGCGCGGCGAGTACCGGGAGCTCCGGCACCTCGGGAACATGGCGAGCCACATGTTGAACAGCGCTCTGGACGCGTTCGCCCGCACCGACGTGGAGGCCGCGGTCCGCACCCGTGAACAGGACCAGGAGCTGGACCGGGAGTACGAGAGCATCATGCGGCAGATGATCACCCTGATGATGGAGGACCCGCGCCATATACCGCGGACCCTCGAGGCAATGTGGTCGGCGCGCGCGCTGGAGCGCATCGGCGACCGCGCCTGCAATATCTGCGAGTACGTGATCTTCCTGGTGAAGGGCCGGGACATACGCCACACGAGCTGGGAGCAGGTCCAGGCCGACCTGCGCGACGAGGAGTAACCGCCCGCGGGGCCGGCTATTCGCGCTTCGGCATCCGCAGGAAGTCGCTGGCCAGCTCCGCTTCGCAGGCTTCCATGTATTCCTGGGCTGCGCACATGTGCTGGAACATTACATCGCGCGCCGCTTCGGCGTCGCCTTCCTTGAACGCCGATAACAGGCGAATCTGGTAGTTCAACCCGCTTTCCCGAAGCTCCGGGTTGGGCTTGTCGTAGATGCGCCGGCAGATGCTCAGGCCGCGCAGCAGGTTCTGGAGAAAACCACAGACGAATCCCAGGACCCGGTTGGGGCACAGCTCCGCCAGCACCGAATGGAAGTCCAGCTCCGCCAGCCGCTGCCGGTATTCTTCGCCCTGGTTGGCCGGCGTGTGGTCGTACAGGCGCACCGTATCGTGCAAACGCTTGAAGTCCTGCTCGCCGAGATGGCCGATGACACTGGCGGCGAGCTCCGGCTCCAGCAGCTTGCGCAGCGTGTAGATGTCTCCGACGCTGGGCTGGTTGAAGAAGAAATAGTTCCCCAGCAGCTCCATGGCCCGGTCGGCGTCGATAGCCGCGACGAAGGCGCCGCCCCCGGGGCCCGTGCGCGTCCTGACCAGCCCCTGGGCCTGCAAGGCGCCCAGCGCTTCGCGAATGGTGCTCTTGGATGCCTTGAACTCCGCCATCAGCTCCTGCTCCTGGGGCAGGCGATCGCCCGGCTGCAGCCCCTGCGCCACGATGGCGTCCTTGAGACGCTCGCTGATCTCCGTGGGCCGCCTGGACTGTCGCCGGACCGGGTCCCGGCCGAGGGTGGGTTCCGGGGCGGAATCGCGGTCGCTGATGGTCATCGGGCAGGTTGGCGCATCTGTCAGGACAGCGGATGATAGCAGGCGGCCAGCGACCCGGGGTCGTCGCCGGGCTCCAGCCGTGGTACCGCCCCGGTGCAGGTCTCGTCGGCCCGTGCGCAACGCGCCGCGAAAGCGCAGCCGGGCGGCGGGTCGAATGGATTGGGCAGCTCCGCGGGCCTGGCCTCGCCCTGGATATGGCGCTTGCCGGGCACCGGCGCCGAGTCCAGCAGGAGCCGCGTGTAGGGATGCCGGGGCTCGGCGAACAGCCGGCGCGCCGGCGCCAGCTCCACCACCCGGCCGAAGTACATCACCGCGACCCGGTCGCTGATGCTCTCCACCACCGACAGGTCGTGACTGATAAACACGTAGGTCAGGCCGAAGCGCTGCTTGAGATCCGCCAGCAGATTGAGAACCTGGGCCTGGACCGACACATCCAGCGCCGACACCGGCTCGTCGAGCACCAGGATCGTGGGCTCGGCCGCCAGGGCCCGGGCGATGCCGATACGCTGCGCCTGTCCGCCTGAGAATTCGTGGGGATACCGGTCCAGG
>JBEPXV010000363.1:0-3128 GCA_041641695.1 Gammaproteobacteria bacterium
GGAATGCCCTCGGTCACGGCCTCGCCCCCGCCCGCCGGTCGCGTCACCACGTCTCCCGGCTCGACGAAAGCAGTGTACTCGCCGCCCCCGGTCGCCGCACTGCGCGCGCGCTCCACGAACTGGTTCACGTAGCGCTGGTAATTGGTGAACAGGACGAAGCCCTGGAAATGGGCCGGATCCGTGCCGGTGTAGTGGCGAATGCGGTTCAGTGCCAGGTCGACCCGCTCGGCGGTGAACAACGCCAGCGGCATCGGGTGCCCGGGCGGCGGCTCGTAAGTGCCGTTGGGAATGGAATCGTCGATGCGGGCCAGATCGGGACCGTGGAACAGCCGCCGCATGTCCACCTTGTCGCTGGGGTCGATATCGGCGGTGGTCTCCTCGTCCACGAAGGGCAGGGATATGGGCCGGTCGCTCACCCCAACATACAGCGGCACGCCGTGATGCTGAAGCAGGGCTGCGAGCTGCTGGCGGTAGTAATCCCTGAACAGGTCCGGCCGCGTCACCGTGGTCCCGTAGGTCGCCGGCTGCCGGACCGCGCCCCAGGCAGAGCGCACGTCGTCGGGCAGGTCGCCGGAGCCCACCTCGATGCCGACATAGGGATAACAGGCGTCCTTTTCATCGTCCCGGCGTTCACCCGCCAGGAACCGCTCGAAGCGCTGCTGCACGCGCCGCACCGCGTCGCCATAGATCTCCTCGATCCGCGCCAGCGCCGAATCGGCGTCTTCGAACGCTCGCAGGTCGCGGGCATTGCCGTGGTCGGTGCCGGGCATTCAGCTCTCCTCGGGGCGGGGATTGTTCATTATCGTACGATCTCTTGAAGAAACAGGTCCATGGACAGGACGATTCCCCGGGTCTGCCCTGAATGACATGACCGGGTTTCCAAGCCTATCAAATATCAGTGACGCCCTCCGGTCTTTCCCCGGTCAACAACCAGACCGCGCCGTTGCACCGCGCGCCGTCAATTCGACGGGCAACGGCGACCGGGCAGGCCGGGCGACAGGTACCTGATTGCCAAGCGTCCGGACCGGCTCTTTGCGGGTCGCTCCCCATGGCCCACCGGGGGAGAGGCGCTCAGCCATCCCGTGACGAACGCGGCCCCGCCGGCTTGCGCGGCGTTGACGGGCCGCCGGCCGCCCCCGCGTCCTGCTCCGCCCGGCCCGCGTCAGCGCGCGCGGTCGCCCAGCCGAGTATCGATACGGTGGCGGCGGGCAGGAAAGTGAGGGTCACGAATGCGGCTCCGGCCAGACCGAAGAGCACAATGGCGCCGACGCCCCGATAAAGCTCCGTGCCCGCACCGGGCATGAACACCAGCGGCGCCAGGCCGCAGATGGTGGTGATCGCGGACATGGCGATGGGCCGCAGCCGCGACTCGACCGCTTCGCGCACCGCGTCGTGGGCGTTCATGCCGCCATCGCGCAGGTTCCCGGCGGCGCGGTGGACGATCAGGATCGGGTTGTTGACCACCGTTCCCATCAGTATCAGGAAGCCCAGCATGGAGATCATGTCGAACGGCTGATGCATGGCGTCGAGCCCGACCAGGGGCAGCAGCGCACCCACCACGTTCATCAACGCCAGGCCCGCGATGCCTCCGGCCACGCCCAGCGGGATGGTGGTCATGATCAGCAGCGGATAGCCCCAGTGCGTGAATATCGCCACCATGACCAGGTACACCAGTACCAGCGCGACGATGTAGTTGTCGGTCAAGGCCGCCTGCGTGGCCTCGAGCTGATCGCTGGCTCCGGAAATGTCGACGCTCACGCTGGCCGGAATGGCGCCGGTGTCGCGCAGGTGGCCGAGGACCTCTTCGCGCACCACGGCTACCCCCGTCTCCAGGGCGACGGATTCCGGCGGAATAACGCTCAGGGTCACGGTGCGCCGGCCGTCCACGCGCCGCACCGTGCTGGTGTCCACGGTTTCCACGATCCGGGCGATGCTGGACAAGGGTACTACCCCGCCGCCCGGCGTATACACGGGCAGCTGCGACAGGCCGTCAAGGGAGGCGTCCGGTCCGGTGTCGCTGTACAGGTATATGTCGATTTTGCTGTCGGCGAGAAAAAATTCGTTCACGAATGCGCCATCGGTAAGAGCCGCCACCGTGAACCCGATATCGGCGGTGTCCATGCCGAGCTCCGCGGCCCGCTCCCAGTCCGGGCGGACTTCCACCAGCGGCTGGGACAGGGACAGGGTCGGAGGGTCCGCCTGGATGCGCGGGTTGTCGAACACCTCCCCGGCCCGGTTGTAGGCCGCGGTGGCGGCGGCGTAGACGGGCCCCAGCTCGGGCCCGGCGATGTCCAGGTTGATGCTGCGTGTGCCCCCCTGGTTGCTGGTGATGATCGAGCCGCGCGTGGTGAACGAGCGCATGCCCGCGTAGTCGGCGTACTTGGCGTCTATGGCGTCCATGAGGTCGTCGACCTGTGCGGGCTCCTTGGGCTCCGTAATGATGCGCATGCCACCCGGGTCGATGGACACGATCATGTAATCGATGGCGGGCACGTCGGTCTCGCCGTTTTCATACCGCTCCGGAGCATGCTCGAGGTAAGGCAGGAAATAGTCCTGAACCTCGCGGCCTATGGTGCTCATCGTCTTCAGGTTGTAGCCCGGCGGTGCGTTCATACGGGCGAATATCTTCGGCTCCTCGCCGGGCGGCAGGTACTCCGCCGGCGGCGTCAGCCCGAGAATGATCCCGGCGCTGGTCACCACCGTCACCAGCACGCACACGGCGCGCCGCAGCCGGGTGCCGATCAACCAGGATATGCCGTTCAGTATGCGCTCGCGCGCGCCGCCGCCGGACGAAGTCGACGTTCCGGACTGGAAGACCGGCTGGTTCCGGAAGGCGAAGTTGGCGGCGGCGGTGGGAATCACCGTGATCGCCACCAGCATGGAGACCAGTATGGATGCCGACACCCCGACGGCGATGTCGCCATAAAGCTGCCCGGCCTCTTCCTCTATGAATATGATGGGCGTGAACACCAGCACCGTGGTGAGGGTGGACGCCAGCACTGCGGGCCACACCCGCTGCACGCCCGTCACCGCCGCCTTGAGCCGGTCCAGGCCCTTGCGTCGTTCCCACTCGATGCTTTCCAGCACCACGATGCTGTTGTCCAGGGTCATGCCGATGGAGAACGCCA
>JBEPXV010000364.1:0-3125 GCA_041641695.1 Gammaproteobacteria bacterium
TCAGGGCATTGGCCTGGCGAAACGGGTGCTTGAACCCGATTCCCAGGCCGTCGGCAGCCTGGTGAACCAAGGCCGAAGCGATGTAGACCAGGGGAGGGCGGAACGACCGCGTGGCGCCGTGCTTGGAATAGTGCAGCTCGTCCTGGTCATCCGGGTACACCGCCAGGCGTCCGTGGTCGTATATGAACTCCGCCGCCTTCAGATGAGCAAGCTCGTCGGGACCGGCACCATGCGGCAGATTTTCGGCGAGAAACGAATAATAGCCGGCCAGAAGCAATACCAACACGGAGCCCCAGATGGTGATCTTCAGCCGCTGCGTCATTTGTCTCTCAATGTTGTGATTATTCTGTCTGGCGCAACAATTCTAAAGGCTCCCGGTTTGCCTGTCGTGAGCGATCTTGCTGCTTCTGGGTTGGTTATACAGCAGGCGGCTGGGCGCGGGCGGGCCGAAGCTACACGGTGCCGTTGGGGATCTGGAGCCGACCCTGTGCCGGCCAACGGCGGTCACGCCCTCGCGCGGCAGCACGACATTGCTCGTATATTAGACTATGCTTATATTTCGCGACTTCAGCTCTTTCTGAAACCCGTACTCGCTGTCGCCTGAGGATTCGACGCTGAGCATGCCGCCCCGCCCGGCGACCCCATACACGGTCCTGCCACTCGACAGTATGCCCAAAAAACGGATAATACCGCTCCGGCGAAACCTCCACCAACCCACACAAGCAGGCACGGTATGAATATAACCATCGTAGGAACCGGCTACGTCGGCCTGGTGACGGGCACCTGCCTGGCGGAGGTGGGCAACCACGTCCTGTGTGTCGACTCCGACCGCGCCAAGATCGATGCCCTCAACAGCGGTGAAGTGCCGATTCACGAGCCGGGCCTCGATGAAATGGTGGCCGAGAACGTCGAGGCAAGGCGGCTCAGCTTCACGAGCGACATAGAAGAGGGTGTCGGGCACGGGGAGATCGTTTTCATCGCCGTGGGCACGCCGCCGGACGAGGACGGCGCCGCGGACCTTCGGCACGTGCTGGCAGTGGCGGGGGACATCGGCCGGCATATGAGCGATTACCGCGTCGTGGTGACGAAATCCACCGTGCCGGTGGGCACCGCCGGCAAAGTGCGCACCGTGCTCGAGGACACGATCCGGGACCGGGATGTGTCGGTCAGCTTCAGCGTGGTGTCGAATCCCGAGTTCCTCAAGGAGGGCGCCGCGATTGAGGACTTCATGAAACCGGACCGGATCGTTGTGGGCGCCGACGACGATCGGGCGGTGGAGCAGATGCGGGAGCTGTACGCACCGTTCAACCGCAGCCGCGACCGCATGATTGTCATGGATATTCCCTCCGCGGAGCTGACCAAGTACGCCGCCAACTCGCTGCTGGCCACCAAGATCTCCTTCATGAACGAAATGGCGAACCTGGCGGAGCTGCTGGGGGCGGACATCGAGTCCGTTCGCCAGGGCATCGGCTCGGACCACCGGATCGGCTATCATTTCATTTATCCGGGCTGCGGCTATGGCGGCTCGTGTTTTCCCAAGGATGTCCAGGCCCTGCAGCGCACCGCCACCGAAAAGGGCTACGACGCGCGGGTGCTCAACGCCGTCGAGAACGTCAACAATGACCAGAAATACGTCCTGCTTCGGAAAATGGATGAGTATTTCGGTCCCGGTCAGCTCAAGGGCAGGCGCATTGCTCTTTGGGGCCTTGCATTCAAACCCAATACGGACGACATGCGCGAGGCTCCCAGCCGGGTGATCATCGAGGGGCTGTGGGAGCGCGGCGCGCGGGTGGCGGCGTTCGACCCAGTCGCCTTCCGGGAAACCAGGCGGATCTATGGAGACAGGGATGACCTGGTCCTGGTCGACGACCCCTACGAGGCGCTGGACGGCGTCGATGCCCTGGTGATTGTCACGGAGTGGAAGATCTTCCGCAGCCCGAATCTGAAAATGATGAAGGAACGCATGAATAAACCCGTAATATTCGACGGCCGGAATATCTTCGATCCCGGTCAATTAACCCGGGACGGTTTCGAGTATCGAGGAATCGGCCGCTCCAATCATGCTTGATCGGGAGCGGCTCGAGCGGGCCCGGATCCTGGTCACTGGTGACGCCATGCTGGACCGCTACTGGTTCGGCACCGTCGAGCGGATTTCCCCGGAGGCGCCGGTCCCGATCATCCGGATCGAGGATATCGAGGAACGCGCCGGCGGCGCGGCCAACGTGGCGATGAACGTCGCGGCCCTCGGGGGGCGGTGCACACTGGTCAGTGTGGTCGGCGATGACGAGGCGGCCGGCTCCCTGCAGGGGGTTCTCGGGACAGCGGGCGTGACGTCGCAGCTCACGTTGGAGCCGCAAGGCAAGACGGTCACGAAACTGCGCATGGTGTCCCAGCATCAGCAGCTCATCCGCGCTGACTTCGACGGCGTTCCGGGCGATGCGGCCCTGGCGGACAGCATGACGCGTTACGAGTCCGCCCTGGCGGACACCGATGTGGTGATCATGTCGGACTACGGCAAGGGCGGCTTGAGCCACATCGAGGCGATGATCGAGGCTGCCAACGCCCGGTCCATACCGGTGCTGGTGGACCCCAAGGGGACCGATTTCGAGCGCTACGCCAATTCCAGCATCATTACCCCGAATCTGCGGGAGTTCGAGGCCGTGGTCGGAAAGGTAGCGGATGACGACGACCTTCGCAGCAAGGCGATCGAGCTGATCCGGGCGTTGAATATCCACGGCCTGTTGATCACCCGCGGCGACAAGGGCATGGTCCTGGTGGAGAAGGAGAAGCAGTGGTTCGACTACCCGCCCTCGGCCCGCGAAGTTTATGACGTGAGCGGCGCGGGGGATACCGTGATCGCCGCTTTCGGTATCGCCTATGCCCTGGCGTTGCCGGATGAAGACGCCGTCAGGCTGGCGAACGCGGCGGCCGGCGTGGTGGTTGGCAAGCTCGGAACAGCCACCGTTTCCTTCGACGAGGTTTCCGCCGTGCTCGAGATGCAGCAAGGCCAGCGGGGGCGCTGGTGATCGTCGTCACGGGCGGAGCGGGCTTCATCGGCTCGAACCTGGTGCGCGCCCTGAATCAGCGGGGCGAGGATGATGTCGTTGTGGTGGACGACCTGACCG
>JBEPXV010000365.1:0-3118 GCA_041641695.1 Gammaproteobacteria bacterium
CGAAGGTCGATACCGGGTTGCCGGGCAGCCCGAGGAACAGGGCCGACTCCAGGCGCCCGAACAGCAGCGGCTTGCCCGGCCGCACCGCGATGCGCCACAGGGCAACCTCACCGACCCGGCCGAGCGCCTGGTGCACATGGTCCTCGTCGCCGACCGAGGCGCCGCCGCTGGACAGCACCAGGTCGTGGCCAACCGCCAGCTCCTCCAGCTTGTCACAGGTAGCGTCCAGATCGTCGGCAACCAGGCCGGCATCGGTAACCTCGGCGCCGGCGCTCTCCAGCAGTGCGGCCAGCAGATGATTGTTGGCGGTATAGCGATGACCGGGCGCCAGCACCTCGCCCGGCAATGCCAGCTCGTCGCCGGTCGAAAAGATCGCGACCCGCGGCCGGCGTCGCACTGTCAGTCGGGTGGTGCCGGTGGCGGCCGCGATGGCCACGTCCTGGGGGCGCATGCGATGGCCGGCAGGCAGCACGGTGGCGCCGCAGGCGACGTCGTGAGCCCGCGGCCGGACATGCTCGCCCCGCGCCACGCACCGGGACAGCCGCACCCGCTGGCCGTCGCGCTCGCATTCCTCCTGCATGACCACCGCATCGGCGCCCTCGGGCAGCGGCGCCCCGGTGAAGATCCGCGCGGAGGTGCCGGGCTCCAGCGGCCGCGCCGGGTCGCCGGCGCGGATATTCTGGGAGACCGCCAGGGTCACGGGGCCGTCGCCGGCGGTGTCGGCGCTGCGCAGCGCGTAGCCATCCATGGCGCTGTTGGCGAACTCGGGCACGTCGACACCGGAGACCAGCGGCTCGGCCAGCACCCGCCTGAGGGCCGCTCCGATGATCACGTTTTCTGTATCGGGCAGCGGAGCCAGACCGTCCAGCATGGCGGCGCGCGCCGTCTCGAGGCTGACCGGCTTGCCGTTGCCGCCGGGTCGCGCCGCGGACTGGTCTGGCCTGCTGGCCACCTCAGGCTCCGGCCCTCGCCGACCGGTCGTTATCAGGGGCCTGGTCCAGGGCCCCGGCCAGCGCTTCCCAGGCCAGCATGACGCAGCGCCGGCGCGCCGGCATGTCCCGCACCGGCGACAAAGGCCGCAGCAGCTCGGGCGCCTCGTCGGCCGCCGACGGATCGTCCCCGAACCACCGGTCAACGACATCCATCACTTCACGGACCTCGTCGCGTTTCCGGCCGGTTGCCGCCTCGGTCATCATGGAAGCCGAGGCGATGCAGATCGAGCATCCGCGGCCCCGGAAACGCACCCGGCTCAGGATCTCGCCGTCGAAGTCCACGCCGATCTCCAGGTCGTCGCCGCAGCGGGGATTACGGCCGCGGGTCACGACCTGCGCATCGCCGGTATCCGCCTTGTTGCGCGGATTGCGGTAGTGGTCCAGCAGTGCCTCCTTGTAGGCGGTTTCGGTCATAAGAAGATTCGCTTGGCGTCCCGAATCGCTTCTATCAGGGCATCGACGTCGTCGGCGGTATTGTAGGGTGCGAAGCTGGCCCGCACGGTGGCCGGGACCCCCAGTCGCCGCATCAGGGGCTGGCAGCAGTGATGACCGGCGCGGACGGCCACGCCGTGCTCGGCGGCGACCTGGGCGACGTCGTGCGGATGCACGCCGTCGACGTTGAACGAGACGATGCCGGCGCGGCGGGTTTCCACGGGCGGGCCGTAGCAGGTGACCTTGTTGATCGCCCGCAGGCCCTCGGCGGCCACGCCGGCCAGCCGGACCGCGTGGCGCGCCGCGCTGTCCGGCAGGTGCTCGTGGACAAAGTCCACGGCGGCCGAAAATCCGGCGGCCCCCGCCAGGTTGGGCGACCCCGCCTCGAATTTCGCGGGCCCGGGCAGCCAGGTCGATTCGGTCTCCCCCACTTCTTCCACCATGCCGCCGCCGAGCAGCATGGGCTCCAGCTCGGCGGCGCGGTCGGCAGCGACGTACAGGGCGCCGATGCCGCTCGGTCCGTACATCTTGTGGGCCGAGAACGCGTAGAAATCGCAGCCCAGGCCGGCGACGTCCACCGGCATGTGTCCCGCCGCCTGGGCGCCGTCCACCAGCACCGCGATGCCGCTTTCCCGGGCCCGCTCGACAATCGCTTGCACCGGGTTCACCGCGCCCAGTACGTTGGAAACATGGCCGAGCGCGATCAGGCGCGTACGCTGATCGAACACGCCATCCGCCCCGGCCAGGTCAAGATCGCCGGCGGCATCGCACTCGATCACCCGCAGCCGTGCTCCCGATTCCCGGCATACCGCCTGCCACGGCAGATAGTTGGAGTGGTGTTCCATGGCGGTCACCCAGACCTGGTCGCCGGGCGCCAGGTTCCGGCGAGCCCAGCCCAGGGCCACCAGGTTGATGGACTCCGTCGTGCCGCGCGTAAATATGAGACACTCCGGGGCGCCGGCGCCGATCAGGTCGGCGACCGCGCCGCGCGCTTTCTCGTAGTGTTCGGAGGCCCGCTCGGCGAGCTGGTAGAGACCCCGGTGCACGGGCGAGTAATGACGCCGGTAGCAGTCGCTCACGGCATCGATGACCGCATCGGGCTTGTGGGAGGTGGCCGCGTTGTCGAGGTAGTGGAGCCCGGGCTCGGTCCGGCTGAGCAGGGGGAACAGCGCCTTGAGCCGCTCAGCGTCGAAGCCGGCCTCGGTACGCCTGGACGAGCTCATGGATCAGCCGGCAGCTCGTGCAGGCGTCTCCCGGGCTTCGAGCTTGTCGCGCATGCGCAGACCGCTGCCGGCGCGTCGCAGCATGACGATCTCGCTGATGACGCACAAGGCGATCTCCTCCGGCGTCCGGGCGCCGAGATCCAGCCCGGCCGGGGCCACCACCTTGTCCAGGTCGTGCTGCGCGAAACCTTCCTGGCGCAGGTAATCCAGCACCAGGCGCGACCGCTTGCGGCTGGCGATGAGCGCGATATAGCCGGGGTTGGCGGCCAGGGCCCGCTGCATGGATTCGTGGTCGCCCTTGTGCTGGGTGGCGATCACCACGTAGTCGTCGGCCTTGGGCTTGAGCTCCCGGTAGTCGATGTCGTCCGTGATCAGCCGGGCCGCGGCCGGATAGTTCTCCCGGGTAACGGCGGGATCGTTGACCACGACCTCGAGACCGACCAGGTCGCCGAGCTGGCACAGGCACTCGCC
>JBEPXV010000366.1:0-3116 GCA_041641695.1 Gammaproteobacteria bacterium
CGATAGGCTTCCGGCAGGTCCGCCACATCCACGACCTGGTCCGGATAGAGAATGGTCAACCGCTCCACGAGGTTGCTGAGCTCGCGTATGTTGCCGGGCCAGTCGTAGCGCTGAAGGGCCGCCACGGCACGCGGCGTCACGGTTGTTCCGGATTCGCCGGACAGGCCGAGCTTGCGGCGGATCTCCTCGATGAGCAGCGGCAGGTCCTCTATTCGCTCCTTGAGGTCCGGGACATGGATCGGAAACACGCTCAGGCGAAAGTACAGGTCCTCTCGAAAACGTCCATCCGTCACCAGCGTGTCGAGATCCCTGTGGGTCGCGGCAATGATTCGCACGTTCACCTGACGCGCCTTGCCGCTTCCCACTCGCTCGAACGAGCGTTCCTGCAGCACGCGCAGCAGCTTGACCTGCATGGGGATCGGCATGTCCCCGATTTCATCCAGGAACAGGGTCCCGCCGTCGGCCATCTCGAAGCGGCCCTTGCGGTCGCTGACCGCGCCCGTGAACGCCCCTTTCTCGTGCCCGAACAACTCGCTTTCCAGCAGGTCCGGCGGAATGGCGCCGCAGTTTATGGGGACGAACGGCTTGAGGCGCCTGGGAGAATGGAAATGGATATTGCGGGCGACGATTTCCTTGCCCGTTCCGGTGGCGCCCGTGATCAGCACGGTGGAGTCGCTGGCGGCGACCAGGCTGATGTCATTCTTGACGCTCTGCACGGCCGGGCTGTCGCCGGAGAGGCCGCGGAACAGCCAGTTCGCCTTCGGTCCACCCGGCCCGGCTTTCGATTCACCCGGCCGGGTGTCGTTCTCATCGCCGCCGGCATTTTCCAGGCTGCGGACGATCCGGCGTATCCTTTCGTTGATGGGGTTGGTCTCCAGCAGCTCCGCCTCGATGCTGTCCGGCGCGCCTTTTCCGCTCTCGTCGTCAATGAAGTAGAACGGCACGTCCGGATACGACTCAACCAGCTTGTCGCGGATCCTGGACTGCTCCCAGCCCTGCCACTGGCCCACCACCACGGCCAGCAGGGGGCTGCGTTCGCTGATGGCGCCGTTGTTGTCCAGCCATTCCATGGAGCGCAGGGCCAATACCTCGTCGTGCTCGCGGAACGCCTTCTCCAGGCGTTCGCGAAGCACGTTCGTGCGCCCGGTATTGTCGTCGACGATCAACACGCAGGCGGGAACCACGAATATCCCCGGGGACTTCGGTGTTTCGGTCGAGCCGGTCATGACACGCCGCCGTGGATGTGAACCCCGACCGGCGGACAAATGCCGCACATCGGCCGAATCGCGCCGTGCGGCAGTGCACGCTTAAAGAATCCCCACAAGGGGCCGCTAGGAATTTCTGCGGATCGGGCCGAAAGATGACCTGTCCCGGGCATTCCCGCCCGGACTCCGCAGGGCCGCCGCATGACATCGTCACGGTATCGCATTTCCTTAGGACCATGAGCGAGGCGCATATCAACAAGCACTGCATCCAGGCCGCCCACCGGGCCGCGGTGGCGGCAAACCTGAAACGGATCGCCGACGCGGTTGCCGATGCTCCGGACTTCGACAGGGCCAGAGTGGACGCCGCCAGACAGGCGCTGGCCCGCGGCGTCTACGAGATCGATGTCGAGTGTATCGCCGAGAAGCTGATCCAGTTCGGCGCGCCGCATCACGTTATCGGGTGCCAGCGGCGCGGATAGCCGCCTTGCCGGCTCTACCGGATACAAAATGAGCCGCGGGCGCGGGTCCATCATTCACTTACCGAGAATCCATCACCTTCGCCGCCCGCCTTGGCGCCCTCCGCCAGGCGGATCTTCACCATAAGGTTATTGCGCGAATCGGCGTTGCGCAGCGCCTCCTCCAGGCTGATCTTGTTGTCCATGTACAGGTCGTACAGCGCGCCGTCGAAAGTCTGCATGCCCTGGTCCTTGCTCTGCTCCATGACGTCCTTCAACTCGTGGATCTCGCCCTTCTCGATAAGACTGGAGATATAGGGCGAGTTCAGCAGCACCTCCACGGCGGGCATTCTCTGCTTGTCGTGGCCAACGACCAGCCGCTGGGAGACTATCGCGCGCAGGTTCAGGGACAGGTCGACGAACAGCTGCTGGTGGGCGCTGTCCGGAAAAAAATTGATGGCCCGGTCGACGGCCTGGTTGGCGTTGTTGGCGTGCAGCGTTGACAGGCACAGGTGGCCGGTCTCGGCGTAGGCGATGGCGTGCTTCATTGTGTCGCGGTCGCGGATCTCGCCGATCAGGATGACGTTCGGCGCCTCGCGCATGGCGTTCTTGAGCGCATTCTCATAGGACATCGTATCGATGCCCACTTCGCGCTGGTTGACCACCGACTTCTTGTGCTTGTGGGTGAACTCGATCGGATCCTCGATGGTCAGGATATGGCCGGCCGAGGTCCTGTTGCGGTAGTCGATCATCGCCGCAAGCGTCGTCGACTTGCCGGACCCCGTGGCGCCGACCATAAGTATCAGGCCGCGCTTGGTCATGATCAGGTCGTTGAGGATCGTCGGGAGCATGAGCTCTTCGACGCTGGCGATGTCGCTCTTTATATAGCGCACCACCATCGACACCTCGCCGCGCTGCCGGAACACGTTGACCCGGAAGCGCCCCAGCCCCTGCGCGGAGATGGCCAGGTTCATCTCCAGGGTCTCCTCGAACTCCTTTTGCTGGTCGTCGTTCATGATCGAGTAAGCCATCATCTTCACCGTCCCGGGCTTCAGGATCTGTTCTCCGACCCGCATGGTGGCTCCTTCGATTGCGACCATCACCGGCGCTCCGGTGCTGAAGTACACATCGGACGCCTTCTTGTCGACCATCAGTTTCAGATACGGCGCGAGATCCATGGCTCCCCCAGATTCGACGTTGATTCGATGCCGGTGCGACCCTTCCTGTCGCCCGAGCCGGAATGACTCCGCGCGGCCGGCGTTGCATATGTCATTGTAGTGCCATATACCGGGAATGTAGAGCGACACCGGGCGCCGGCGGCCGCGCCGAGGTCAGCCAGCCGGCGCGGGCACCGCTGGTGACCGCTACTTGGACTGAAACTCGAAAACCCCGTCCCACGCCGCGGGCGGCGGATCGGTGACATAGTGCCGGACCCTGTCGATATACATGCGGTACA
>JBEPXV010000367.1:0-3079 GCA_041641695.1 Gammaproteobacteria bacterium
GCGGCGGTGCATCGCCTCTTTAACACGGTTCAGCCGCATCACGTACTCAGCGCGTTCAAATCTCATCTCGCTTATTTCCCCGGTTTCAGGTGGTTATGGTTGTACCAGCGCCCTTGTCCAAGGCCGCACGATTGGCATGATTGGCAATGGCGGTGTCCTGCACCCCCGTTCCCGTCAGGTCGCACACCGTCGTCATGCTGTCGTTGGTGCGTCCGGACTTGTCTCCGATGATGATCTCCCCGAGCTCGGTCGCCGGAAAGTCTTCCCCGACCGCGCCCGCCGCCACCGCGGCGCGCAGCTCTCCCTGCGCCAGGGACTGGCTGCGGCGGTCGCAGACGAAGCGGTCCACGGCCGCGATGATGCCGGGATCGAGCTCGTTCTTGTCGGGCGAGTCGGATCCCATCGCGGTGACGTGCTGGCCCGGCTGCAGCCAGGCGGCCTGGATGACCGGCGATCGGGCGGGCGTCGTGGTGACCACCACCTGGGACTCGCGCACGCACTGCTCGGCGGTCCCGGCGACGGTCACCGGCACGCCCAGCGCGTCGCTCATGCGCCTAGCGTACTCGGCGCCGCGCCCGGCGTCGCGGGCCCAGACCAGCACCCGCTGGAACGGCCGCACCAGTGCCAGCGCCCGGAGCTGGAGGTCCGCCTGGAGCCCCGCGCCGATGATGCCGACGGTGTCGGGAGACCCGGGCGCCAGGTGCCGCGCCGCCACGGCCCCGGCCGCCGCCGTGCGGATATCGGTCAGGTAGCCGTTGTCCAGCAGCACCGCCTTGACGATGCCGGTGTCCGAATCGAACAGGATCATCAGGCCGTTCAGGCTGGGCAGGCCCTTGGTCGGATTGTCGAAGAACCCGGGGCTGGCCTTGATGGCGAACGAGTCCATGCCCGGTACGTAGGCGGTCTTAACGTCCACTTCGCCGTGCTTCTCCTCAATGGCCATGCTGAGTATCGGCGGCATGATGACGCCGCCCCGCGCCAGCGCGGCGAACGCCTGCTCCACGATATCCACCGCCTGGATGTCCAGCGAAACGGCGTCGCGCAGCTCCCGCTCAGTCAGAATCTTGATTTCCGGCATTGATCAAACACTCCCGAAGGCAATCGTGGAATACGGGCTCCCGACCCTGACTCCTGACGCCGCTAATACGGTACGTCCCCGTCCATGACCCTGGCAAACAGATCCATGTCGATGTTTTTTCCCGATACGACCACGGCGATGTTCCGTCCGACATCCAGCTCCAGGTCGTGGAGCAGGGGGACCAGCCCGATCGCCCCGGCGCCTTCGGCGACCCAGCCTTCCTGTTTATACAGGCAGCGCATCGCTTCGGCGATACGCGTTTCCGGCACGGTGCGGATCTCGTCCACCAGGTCCCGGACCATGTTGAAGGTGTAGCGGTTGTCCATGCCGATGCCGCCGCCGAGGGAGTCGGCGAGGGACGGCTGCTCGCTGACCTCCACCGGCCGCCCCGCGTGGATGCTTTCGAACATGGCGGCGCCTTTTTCCATGGACAGGCCTATGACGCGCGCCCCGGGCGCCAGGGTCTTCACCGCCAGCGCCACGCCGGCAATCAATCCGCCGCCGGACAGCGGCACGATGACGGTATCGAGCTCGGGGAAGTCTTCGACGAGCTCTATACCGATGGTTCCCTGGCCGGCCACGACGTCGAAGTGATCAAAGGGCGGAATCTCGGTCATTCCCTGCTCGGCGATCAGGCGGTCGACCTCGTGCTGGGCCTCGTCCTGGCTGTCGCCGGCAATACGGATGCTGCCCCCCACCGCTTTGATCGCCGCCACCTTGTTTTCCGGCACGAGCTTCGACATGCAGATGTGCGCCGCTATGCCCAGCCGCCGCGCGGCATAGGCGACCGCCCGCCCGTGATTGCCGGTGGACACGCACGCCACGCCTTTGCCGGCGTGCTCGGGGGACAGGTTGGCCAGCGCATTGGCGGCGCCGCGCAGCTTGAAGGCGCCCATGGGCTGGGTGGTCTCGAGCTTGAGCCGCACGTCCCGCCGATCACCGGTCAGCGACCACGCGGGCACCAGGGGCGTGCGGATCGCTACCCCGGCTATGTTGCGACGCGCGGCGTACAGGTCGTTAACGTGAATGGCCATGGCTCGTTCCAGAGATTCAGTGTTGGATAAAGCGCTGATGTACCCGGACACCGGGAGTCATCCGGCCGCTGAATCATTGTTCTGCCCGGGCGCTCAAGCGCGGGCAATTGCTCAACCGGCGCACTTTTAGTGGAATACATCACGCCGGGTCAATAAACATCCGCTAAACACCTGTAATTCGCGATATGGATTCCGTTTCGCTGCCCTTTAGAAGAAAGCTTTTCTGTGCGGGGCGTGGCGGGCGACTGACGGCGCGACGACCGGTGGTTCTATTGACCCCTTCGCGAGGCGTTTATCCGGCGGGAGGCGTCGCACTTTGAATGCGGCCGCGCCGGTAAGGTTGCTGTGCGGGTCGCCGCGGGTCCCGGCTTACGGCGGCCGGTCCGGGGGGATGCGGCAGCGCCCGGCGGGGGCGAGCCGGACTCGACCGCATCCACGGCCGTGATTCGATACAATCCGGACCTGTGACAACTCCATCAACAACAGCGGGCGGCAACCATTGAAACTCGTTACAGCGATTATCAAACCATTCAAACTGGACGATGTGCGCGACGCGATGGGCGAGATCGGCATCAAGGGCATGACGGTCACCGAAGTCAAGGGCTTCGGGCGCCAGAAAGGGCACACCGAGCTGTATCGCGGCGCCGAGTACGTCGTCGACTTCGTTCCCAAGATCAAGATCGAGGTCGCGGTGGCCGACGAGGTCCTCGATGACGTGGTCGAGGCGATCGTCAACTCGGCGCGCAGCAACAAGATCGGCGACGGCAAGATCTTCGTCACCGGGCTCGAGCGCGTCGTCCGGATCCGCACCGGGGAAACGGACCAGGATGCCCTGTAGAAAGCCCGTCGTCATCGGCCTGCTGCTGGCCTGGGCGGGAATGTTTGCCGGAGTCGCCGGGTCCCAGGATCGCAGCGCCTTTCAGGAAGGCCTGGATGCGTATGTCAACGGTGACTACGAAATCGCCCT
>JBEPXV010000368.1:0-3078 GCA_041641695.1 Gammaproteobacteria bacterium
TCCTGAAGCCCCTGCTCCGCGATGCGTCGCGCGGCGAGCTCGTGCTGGGCGCTGGAAATGGTGGTGGTGGTAACCCGGCATCCGTAGTGGCGGGCCGCATGAATGGCGAAGCTCCCCCAGCCGGTGCCGATCTCCAGGACATGGTCACCGGGGCGGAGGGCGAGCTTCCGGCAGATGGTGTCGAGCTTGTTGACGGATGCCTCTTCGAGAGAGCTGTTCGCATCCGGGTAAATGCCGGCGGAGTAGGTCATGGTCCCGTCGAGGAACAGCTCGAACAGGTCGTTGCCGAGATCGTAGTGCTCGCTGATGTTTCTGCGACTTCCGGCGGGCGTGTTCCGTCGCCACCAGTGCCGCAGCCGCTCGACACGGGCCGACAGCCGCGCCAGCCCGTGATCCATGCCGTCGGCATGGTCCGAATTGTTCACGAACAGCCGGAACGCGCCGGTCAGGTCCTGGCAATGCCATTTGCCGTCAATGTAGGCGGCCGCTGCACCGAGGCTGCCGCGCAGGCACAGGTCCCGGTAAAAGGACATATCGTTCACGGTGATCTCGACCCGGCCCGCCGCCGGGTCCCCGTACTCCGTGATCCCCAGGGGGTCGCGGACGACCAGGCACCCATGGTCGAAGCTGTCCAGCCGGCCATGGGCAAACCTGCGGAACAGGCGGGCCGTTCTGGAGCAGGCCCGGCGGTCGGCGAATCGGGTTGAACTGGTCACTGACTGCATGTCATCTCTCCGCTGGGCCGGGCACGTGATGCCGGGGATGGGTATGGAACGGCAGGCCTTTCAGCCGCAGCTTCAGGGCCTGCCAGTAAATCGCGCCGATCACCTTTGCCGTCACGGCCGGGTACCGGCACAGCACACGGCTCAGGGTCCTGCCGGTAACCGGCAGTGCGCACAGGCTCATCGAGGCGCTGAACACGCGCCGCTCGTTCTCGAAGCTCTGCATGTTCACCGTGAGCGTCTCGCCGGGAGCCTGCAGACGCCACCGGTACTGCTGATCCATGCCCATGAACGGTGAGACGTGAAATGCCTTGGAAAATACGTGGTGCGAGCCGCGACGGGCATCCAGCACATAGCAGTGTGTCTCGCCCCAGGGCGTGTTGTGCACCTCCGCTACGATGGCGTCCAGCTCGCCTCCGTCCCTGCTCCAGCAGTAATAGAAGCTCACCGGGTTCATGCAGTAGCCGAAGTAGCGAAGATGGGTGAGCAGGCAGACCGGCCCTGCGGAAGCGCGGCCGAGCTCGCTCTCAACCAGGCGCCGTACCGACACCGCCAGGGGCTCGGCGGGATCGCCGAAATGGTCGCCGCGCCGGAACCAGGCGAGGTTCGGGCCGTCCGTCGACCACAGCCAGCGGCCGTTGAACACCGCGTCCAGCTCGGCCAGGTCCAGGTAAAGCATGTACAGGCGGTACTCGAACTCGTGGAGACGAGGGCGCTCGCGACGGTGGCGCACCCGGCCTTCGTAGACCCGGCTCCTCACTGTTCCAGCCCCATGTCGAATGCCGCGCACACATCCAGCGCGCTGCGTATTCCGTCCTCGTGAAACCCGTATCCCCAGTAGGCGCCGCAGTAGGAGATGCCCTCCCGGCGAACCAGTTCGTGGTGTTCCCGCTGGGCTGCGTCCCGGCCCGGAATGAACACGGGATGCTCGTAGTCGATGCGCCGCAGGACCCGCTTCTCGTCAATGGGCGCGTCCCCGTTCAGCGATATGCAATAGGTCTCCCGGCAGGACAGCTTCTGGAGCATGTTCATGTTGTACGTGACGGAAGGCTGGCCGTTTCCCGTTGCCGGTATCCGGTAGTTCCAGGCCGCCCAGATATTGCGCCGGTCCGGCAGCACACGGGTGTCCGTATGCAGTGTCACGCGGTTCTTTCGATAGGGGAACATAGCCAGGGCTTCCCGTTCCCGTCCGCGGGGATTTCGCACCATACCCAGGGACTGGTCGGCATGAGTCGCCAGGACCACTTCGTCGAAGTCGTCGCGTCGCCCATCGTTCAACCACAGCTCGACGCCCGCCTTTCCCCGGGTCACGGACTGCACCGGGGTGTTCAAGTGAAGCCGTCCCTTGTATCCGGCCAGCATCTTTCGAACATAGGTTCCGGAGCCACCCGACACCGTCCGCCAGACGGGACGGCCTTCAACCTGGAGCATCCGGTGGTTGTGAAGAAACTCGATGACGAAGCGCATCGGGAACGACCTGAAGGTCTCCGCGTCACAGGACCACAGCGATGCCCCCAGCGGAACCAGGTATTGATCGACAAACACCCGCGCGTATCCTTCCCGGGTAGCATAGCCGTCCACGGTGATGTCGTCCGGCAGCCCGTTATCCAGATCCGCCAACGCCTTGCGGTTGAACCGCAGTATTTCCCGCACCATCCGCCAGAAGGACGGCCGGGCAAGGTTCCGGCGCTGTCCGAACAACTTGTCAAGGGAAGTGCCGTTGTATTCCGTCCTGGTCGATTCGCAGTGCACGCTGAAGCTCATGTCCGATTGCCGGCTTTCCACGCCGAGCAGTGAGAACAGGCGGCACAGGTTCGGATAGTTGAGCTCGTTGAACACGATGAAGCCGGTGTCGATGTCAACGGCCCGGCCGCTTTCATCGATGCGCATCGTGTTCGCGTGACCGCCCGCGCCGCCCCCCGCCTCGAAAAGGACGACGTCGTGGCGTCGCGCCAGGACCCAGGCCGCCGTCAGGCCGGCCACTCCCGCCCCCACCACGGCGATCCGCATCATCGCCTCCGGCGCGCGGCGCGCGCTTCCGCCAGCACCGAGGCGGGAACCGGACGCAGCTTGCCGATCGCCGACACGGCGCTCATGAGACGCAGCAGCCAGTAGCTGATATCGATCTCCCACCAGTAGAAACCCTGGCGGGCCGCGGCCGGATAGCGGTGATGATTGTTATGCCAGCCTTCTCCCAGCGTAATCAGGGCCAGCCAGAGATTGTTCCGGCTGTCGTCGGCGGTATCAAAGCGCCGCGTGCCGTACCGGTGGGCCAGGGAGTTGATGGTATAGGTCGCGTGATACAGCACCGTCGTCGAAACAAAAAAGCCCCACACCAGGAACTGCTCGCCGTCCG
>JBEPXV010000369.1:0-3066 GCA_041641695.1 Gammaproteobacteria bacterium
TTTCCCATCATCCGCAGCTCGTTGCTGGCGGCGTCGCTGTTGTTCCTGGTTTTCGTGGCCTGGGATATGCGGATGGACACCTCCGGTACAGCCAACACCTTGCCGTACCGCCTGGCGGCGGCCGGCTACTTCGCCTTGATGTACGTGCTGGTTACATTCACCCGGGTCGGACGGCGCAGTGTCAAACCGGTATACATATCGAGCGTACTGGTGGCGGCCCTGGTCCTGCTCTGGATACTTCTTGAGATCGAGGGTGCCTACGTGTCCGGCCACGGGAGCTTTCTGGCGGTGGTCATGGCCGTGATCGTGATCGGACCGACCCCGCGGGTTGCGATACCGCTGGCACTCGGCATCCTGGCCGTACCGAACGCCCTGGTACTGGGCATGAGCTGGCTCAATCCCGGCGTCCCGGGTATGCCCGGATTCGACGCCGCATTGAATATCGCCCTGGTCGATCTCGGCATCGGGGCGCTTGTCGTCGTTCTGCTCCTGGTGCAGGACCGGCTTCAGATACGGACACTAATGGACAACATGCACTACGAGCAGCTGGCGGGCACCGACCCCTTGACGGCGGTCCACAACCGCCGCCAGCTGCAGGCGCAATTCGCCCGCGAGCGCGCCCGCCAGCGGCGCCACGGACTGCCCATCGGCGTGCTCGAGATCGATATCGACCATTTCAAGCGGGTGAACGACGCCCACGGCCACGGCGTGGGGGACGAGGTACTGCGGTCACTCACCCGGCGCTGGCGCGGTCTGATTCGCGAGATCGATACCCTGGCCCGGATCGGCGGCGAAGAGTTCGTGGTGCTGCTGCCGGAGACGGACTCGACGGGGGCGCGCGAGTCGGCCGAGCGCCTGCGCCTGAATACGGAATCCGAGCCGGTTGCGACTTCCGTCGGCCCCCTGAACATAACGGTGAGCGTGGGTGTCGCGCTCGCGCTGCCGGGCGACGGCGAGTTGGACGAAGTGCTGGAGTGTGTGGACCGCGCGCTGTACCGGGCCAAGGAGACCGGCCGCAATCGATGTGAATTCGCCGACCCGGAGGCGAACGCGCGACCCACGGCCCGGCAGGCCGGTTGAGGCGAATCGGACCCGATTCAGTTGGGATGGACGATGGCGTCGATGTCCGGCCGGTGTTCTCGGATTTCCTCCTTGGTGAGCCCTTCCAGGGAGTGCGGAAACTTGATCCAGCTTTCGGTCTCGTGAATGTAGTAGTCCGGAACCCGGCCGGTTTCGTTGCGGCCCGGCTTGTAGAAGGGCACGGCGATGCGGATGTCCCGCGGCGTGTTCAGGCGCGCCTTCTGCCTCAGGTCGTCGATCACGGCCTCGATGGTGTGCCCGGTATCAAAGACGTCGTCGACGATCAGCAGCCGGTCCTCGTGGCGGATGCGCTTGATCAGGTAGTTCAGGCCGTGGATGCGTATGGCGCTGCGCCGGTCGTCGATGCCGGCGCCGTAGGAGGAGGTCCGGATGGCGATGTGGTCCGTCTCGATGCCGAAGTAGCTGAGGATCTCCTGGACTGCGATGCCCACCGGCGTGCCGCCCCGCCAGATGGCGATCATGATGCTGGGCTCGAAGCCGCTCTTGATAACGCGCGCGCCGAGCCTGAATGAATCCTCGAGCAGCTCCTGGGCGCCGAGGTAGAGTTTCTCCGGCATGTCTGGACACGGAGTGGATGAAGTCCACGAGTATATCGGTTTGCCGGCGGCTCCCACCAGAACGACGGCAAGGCCGCCATGCTAGACTCGCCGCCATGCAGGACACCGCGCCCACCGACAAGCTGTTCATCCAGGAGCATGACCTGCTTCTGGATGGGTACCGGCTTGGCAAGCAGATCGTGGACAGCGGCTTCGAGCCCGACTTCATGGTGGGGATATGGCGGGGCGGCAGCTCGGTGGGCATTGTCGTTCAGGAGTGCCTCCAGTACTTCGGCATCGAGACGGACCATATCTCGATCCGCACCTCGTACCGGGGCCCGGCCACTTACCAGAACATCATCGACAATGCCGAGTCCATCCGCGTTCACGGGCTGCAGTACCTGTTCGAGACGATGAATGCCGATGATCGTTTCCTGATCGTGGACGACGTGTACAGCAGCGGGCTGAATGTCGACGCGGTGATCAGGCGTCTGGCGAGCAAAATGCGCCGCAACATGCCGCGCGACGTGCGCATCGCGGTGCCCTGGTACAAGCCGGCGCGCAACCGCACGGAGCGGATTCCTGATTACTATCTGCACGAGACGGACCAGTGGCTGGTGCTGCCCTACGAGCTGAACGGGCTCACCGTCGACGAGATCTACCGGTACAAAACCGGGCTCGGACCCATCCTCGATGAGCTGAAGGACTGGTTGTAGCACCGATATGCCGGCCGGGCCCGGGCCATGGACGATACCATCAACGCTATGCGTGGGCATGCCACTCCGCACCGTGGATTGCAGGTTGAGCTTCTTTGGCTGCCTTGTTTGCTGGAACTGCGAATTCCCGCACGGAATACTCATGGGCATGCAACCGGATCCGGTATCCCGGGAACCATGAATTCTGATACGGGAACCGCCAATCGGATTGCCCCGATCATGCTGATGGCCGCCGCGCTGCTCTGGGCGGGCAACTTCGTTGCCGGCCGTGCCATGGGGGACAGCATCGCCGCTCTGGGTCTCAATGTATGGCGCTGGTCGCTCGCGCTCATGATCCTGCTGCCGCTCGCACTGCCGGAGCTGCGGCGGCGCGGGCAGGAAATCAGGGCGTCGTGGCGGTACCTGGCCCTGCTGGGCCTGACCGGGGTGGCGGCGTTTCATGTGCTGGTTTACAAGGCCCTCGAGCACACCACGGCCACCAATGCCCTGCTGGTGCTGTCCACCGCACCGGCCGTGATCATGCTGCTGTCACGGGCAGCGTTCGGCGATGCGATCCGCCCGGTCCAGTGGCTCGGGATCGTCGTGTCGTTTGCCGGCGCAGTGGTGCTGATCTGCCGGGGCGACCCGGCGGCACTCGCCGCGCTGCGGCTCGGCAACGGCGAGCTGTGGATGCTCGCCGCGGTGCCGACCTGGTCCGTCTACTCGGTGCTGCT
>JBEPXV010000370.1:0-3066 GCA_041641695.1 Gammaproteobacteria bacterium
CCACGCTGCTGGGCGCGCTGATGTCCCCCGCCTATGCCTACGGCGTCGGCGCGTCCATCGCCTCGATGAGCATCTATATACTCATGGCGCTGGTCCTGGCCTTCAAGCCGCGCGGCATGTTTCCGCCCGATCATGGCTGACCGGCTGCAGTTGATCCGGATCGTCATCGTGGTGGTGGCGGGAGTCGGCCTGGCGGTGTTGCCGTGGGTCGCCGAAGCGGTAGGGGAGGGCTTCGTGACCTACCAGGTGACGCGCATGCTGATCTACGCCCTGGCGGCCGTCAGCCTGGATCTGCTGGTGGGCTACGGGGGCATGGTGAGCCTGGGACACGCCGCGTTCTTCGGTCTCGGCGCCTACGTGACGGCGATCCTGTCCTTTCACGCCGGGGACGGCAGCAACGTTATCGAATGGCCGTTCGTCATCGCCGGTTCCAACCAGGCGCTGTGGCTGTGGGTGCTGTCGATGCTGGTGTCCGCCGTGGCGGCGCTGGGCATCGGCGCCGTCTGCCTGCGGACCACGGGTATTCATTTCATCATGATCACCCTGGCGTTCGCCCAGATGCTGTTCTTCTTTTTCGTATCGCTGGAGCAGTACGGCGGCGACGACGGCCTGGGCTTCTACGGGCGCAATGCGCTGCCCGGGCTGGATGTCGACAACGACACCCAGTTCTATTACGTGTGCCTGGTGCTCCTGGTGGTGTTCGTGTTCATCGCCCACCGCCTGGTTCGCTCGCGCTTCGGTATCGTGATCCGCGGCGCGCGCCAGAACGAGCGGCGGATGCACGCCCTGGGCTTCCCGGTGTTCCGCTACAAGCTGACCATGTTCGTGATCGCCGCCGCAGGCGCCGGCCTGGCCGGGGCGCTGATGGCCAACCAGTCGGAGTTCGTCTCCCCCGGCCTGCTCCATTGGACGCTTTCCGGCCAGCTCCTGGTGATGGTCATTCTCGGCGGCATGGGCTCGCTTTTCGGCCCGGTGCTGGGCGCCTTCGTGTTCCTGGTCCTCGAGGACGTGCTGGTGGCCTACACGGAATACTGGATGGTCTACTTCGGTCCCTTCCTGGTTCTCATGGTGTTGTTCTCGCGCGGCGGATTCTGGGGCTTCATCAAGAGGGAAGGCAGTGAGTAGCCGGCCCGTCCTGGAAGCGGTCGGTATCAGCAAGCGTTTCGCCGGCGTGTACGCCAACCGCGATGTCAGCATCGACCTGCACGAGGGCGAGCTGCTGGCGCTCATCGGCCCGAACGGCGCCGGCAAGTCGACCCTGGTCAATCAGTTGGCTGGGGAGACGGCCAGCGACGCCGGCACGGTGGCGTTCCGGGGTGAGGACATCACCCGCCTGAAATCCCATGCCCGCGCCCGGCTGGGCGTGTCGCGCTCGTTCCAGGTAAGCGCGCTGTTCGACGGCCTTACCGTGGAGCACAACCTGCTGCTTGCGGTGCAGGTGCACGAAGGCCACAGCTTCCGCTTCTGGAAAGCCGTGGACCGCGACGACGGGCTGCTGGAGAAGGCCCACGACCTCGCCCGCCGTTTCGACCTGATGGACGATCTGCCCACCCTGGCCGGCGCCCTGGCGCACGGCGAGAAGCGCCAGCTGGAGGTTGCCATGGCGCTGGCGGGCGACCCCGCGGTGCTGTTGCTGGATGAGCCGATGGCGGGCATCGGACCCGGCGGCTCGGTGGAGCTGACCCGGCTGCTGGACAGCCTCAAGGCCCGGCACGCCATCCTGCTGATCGAGCACGACATGGACGCCGTGTTCGCGCTGGCGGACCGCGTGGCGGTGCTGGACGGCGGTGAGCTCATTTTCTGCGGCGATCCGCAGGAAGTGCGCCGCGACGAGGGCGTGCGCCGCGCCTACCTGGGGGACACGTAGCATGCTGACCGTGCACGACCTGGACGTGGCCTACGGCCATCAACAGGCGCTGTTCGGCGTCGACCTGGAAATCGGCGACGGCGAGGTCGTGACGCTCCTGGGCCGCAACGGAATGGGCAAGACCACTACCGTGCGGGCAATTATGGGCCTGGCCTCGATCCGGCGCGGTGCGATCACGCTGGACGAGCGGCGCATCGACCGGCTTCCGAGCTACCGCATCGCCCAGCTCGGCCTGGGCCTGGTGCCGGAGGGCCGGCAGATCTTTCCCAATCTCACCACCGAGGAAAACCTGCTGGTCACCGCCCGGCCCAATGCCGCGGCGGCGCGCTCCTGGGGGCTGCCGGATATGTATCGCCTGTTTCCCAGGCTCCAGGAGCGGCGCAGCCAGATGGCACGCTCCCTGTCGGGCGGCGAGCAGCAGATGCTGGCGATCGCCCGCGCCCTGCTGACCAATCCGCGCATCCTGCTGCTGGACGAGGCCGCCGAGGGCCTGGCGCCGCTGATCCGGGCCGAGATCTGGGAAGTGATCGAGACCATCAAGACCGGCGGCACCTCGATACTAGTCATCGACAAGAACCTGAAATCCCTCCTGGACCTGGCGACCCGTCACTACATCATCGAAAAAGGCGCCATCGTCTGGAAAGGAAGCTCCGACGAGCTGCGCGCGGACCGCGAGCTGCAGTCGCGGTTTCTGGGAGTGTAAGGTCGAGGCTGGCGGTCATGATCCCGGCTCCGCAATATCGAGGAAAGGCAGCAAGGAATATTGATCGTTCATCCCCTCACCCCGGCCCTCTCCCCCCAAGGGGGAGAGGGTGACTTTCCCTGGAACTGTAATTGTTTGTCGCCTCACCCCGGCCCGCTCCCTCCGGAAAGGCAGAGAGTGGCACTCCTTGTCAGGCACTTACCCAATGCCTGAACGAAGGGTCCCCTCGCCCCCGTAGGGGGAGAGGGACAGGGTGAGGGGATGAACAAGCTGACTTCCTTAACTGTTTGTCCCGCATACCGTCACTGCTTTCAAATCACCGGCACCCCAATCAACACGCGGTGCAGCCAGGCGAAGAACAGCACGTAAATCAGCAGGCCGGCCGCCACGGCGATGATGTCGTTGCGGTTCGATTCCGGGGCCCCGGGCACGGGCCGCGCCGTCCGGTGCTTGAGCGAGATGCGTTCCGCCACGCCCCAGGCCAGGAAGCCGCCGA
>JBEPXV010000371.1:0-3063 GCA_041641695.1 Gammaproteobacteria bacterium
GTCGCCATCGGGGCGCTGCTGCACGACGCCGTCGAGGACCAGGGCCACCAGATCGACCTGGAGGAGATCCGGTCGCGCTTCGGCGACAAGGTATACGAGATCGTGCACGACTGCTCCGACGCCATCATCGAGGAGGAGCACCAGGAGAAGGCGCCGTGGCGGGAACGCAAGGAAGCGTACATCAGCAAGATCCGGGACAAGTCCCACGAGTCGCTGCTCGTGTCCTGCGCCGACAAGCTGCACAACGCCCGCTCCATCCTGTTCGACCACCAGCGGATCGGCGACGAGGTTTTCGACCGCTTCAAGCCGGCGAAGGAAGAGACGCTCTGGTACTACGAGAGCCTGGCCGAATCCTTCGAGGAGGCCTGGCCGGACAATCCCCTGCTGCCGGACTTCAAGGCGGTCGTGGCGCGGATGCGCACGGTCGTCGAGGCCGGCCCGGCCCTGTAGATACGGGATTCATCCCGCCAAACATCAACAATTCGGGCACGGGTCGTGTCCAGGACCCATGCGTTTCCGGCCATGATCGGTCGAGCCGATGTAGAACCTCGCCGCCTTCATCAAATCATCTTCAGGGCGTCGCCGGGTGCTTTTTCACCAAGCGAGTATCGGGGAGAGATAACCACCGAAGACTTCAGCGTACTGGGGCCCGAACGGTTATGACCGGGAACGCACATGCCCTGAACGCGATCCGTGCCCGAACTGTTGGCGTGCGTCAGGATCAATGCCGATCTACCTTCCCTTCAGATACTGCTGGTCCCGGAAGCTGCCCACCCAGTGCGGCTTGAATACCACCAACATAGTCATGATGGCGCCGTTGACGAAAGCCTCGGGGAACATGGTGATCGGCACCAGGATGAAGTAGCCGTCCGACTGCATCTGGAAAATGCTGTGGCTCTCGCCGGACAGCAGCACGGCCATGCCCGCCAGGCGGCTGGCAAGCATCGCCAGGGCCCCGGCGCCGAAGCAGCAGACGAAGATGTAGACGAAAAAGTGCCGGGGCAGCCAGCGCCGGGACAGCGCGTAGACCAGCACCGTGACGGCGACAGGGACCGCGCCGTTGCACACGGCCACTGCGGCGAAGCTGCTCCACGCCCCCATGCCTTGCATGGTAACCAGCACCTGGGCGACGCAAATTGCCAGGAAGCCGAATGCCCAGCCGAACATAAGGGTGACGCTGGTGGCCATGAGCAGGTGAAACTCCAGCCCCTCGGCGGCGGGGATATCGGTGCGCAGCTGCCAGACCAGCCACAGGACGACCGCGCTGGCGAACAGGATGTTGCTGTCCTCGCGGTTGTGCAGATAGTCCCAGGGCGCGCGGCGCAGGGCCTGTATGAGCACGACGGCGAAGACGGCGTGGAAGAGCCATTGCCAGGGACCGGGTATCGCGTCGGCGGGGAAGGTCATCGGGGTATTGTCGCATCGGTTGTTGCACCCGTGCGATTGATCCGGGTATGAATGGCTCACCATGAGAATTGTCACCATCAGCGACACCCACACGCTGCACGAAGGCGTTGTCCTGCCCGACGGCGACCTTCTCGTGCATGCCGGGGACTTCACCCTGGGCGGGCAGCCGCATGAAGTGGAGGAGTTCTTCGCGTGGCTGGAGAGACAGCCGCACCGGAACAAGGTGTTGATTGCCGGGAATCATGACCTGCTCTTCGAATACGCGCCCGATTACGCCAGGGCGATGGTGCCTCCCAACGTCATTTACCTCGAGGACTCGGGCTGCGAGATCGAGGGCATGTATCTCTGGGGCAGCCCGTGGCAGCCGTGGTTTCTGGATTGGGCCTTCAACCTGGCCACGGAAGCGGAGCTGCAGGCGAAATGGGACCTGATTCCCCCGAATACCGATGTACTCGTGACCCACGGCCCGCCGTACGGGATACTGGACGAATGCGACGACGGCAGGCGTGTCGGCTGCCCGGCGCTGGCGGCAACGGTGCGCAGGATCAATCCCCGGCTGCATCTGTTCGGCCATATCCACGAGGGATACGGCCGCGCGGTTGATCCAACGGGCCAGGCGGGCACGACCTTCGTCAATGCGTGCGTCTGTGACCACCTGTACCGGCCCGTGAATCCGCCGGTGGTGGTAGATGTGGGTGATTGGTGATTCGGGGTTGGGTGTCGGGAGCTCGGGGCTCTGACGCCTGACCCCCGACCCCTCACTCAGTCCTGCTGGCGGCGCTTCTTCGCCCTGGGATGGGCGTCGTCGTAGACCTTGGCGAGGTGCTGGAAGTCGAGGTGGGTGTAGATCTGGGTGGTCTTGAGGTTGGCGTGGCCGAGCAGCTCCTGGATGGCACGCAGCTCGCCGCTGGACTCCAGCAGATGGCTGGCGAAGCTGTGGCGGAGCATGTGGGGATGGACATTCTGCTCGATGCCCTGGCGCCTGGCCCACATCCTGATGCGCTGCTGCACCGAGCGGTGGCTTAGGCGGCTGCCGGTCTTGCTGACGAACAGGGCAGGCTCGTCCTGCCTCGCCAGCCGGCCGCGTACCTTGATCCAGTCGTCGATGGCCCGGACGGCGTAGCGGCCGACGGGGACATCCCGGCTCTTGCCGCCCTTGCCGGTGACGCGCAGATCGTTCTCCCGCAGGTCGATCTCGTCGAGATCCAGGGCGGTGAGCTCGGCGAGGCGCAGGCCGGATGAATAGAACAGCTCCATGACGGCACGGTCGCGGATCGCCAGCGGATCGTCCCCCTCGACGGAAACCAGCAGCGTGGCCTGCTCGGCGGTGAGTGTCCTGGGCAGGCGCTTATCCCCCCTGGGCGCCTGGATGCCCAGGAACGGATTGGCGTGGGCCTGCTGCTCGCGGATCAGGTACTTGTACAGGGCCCGGGCGGCGGACAGGATGCGCTGGATACTGGCGGGCGACAAGCCCTTCTGGTGCAGCTCCGCGGGAAAGGTACGGGCCTGGCGCGGATCCAGGGCCGTCCAGCACTGGATATCGCGCCGGTCGCAGAATCCCTCCAGGCGGGCGAGATCCTGGCGATAGGCTTTCTCGGTGTGGGGAGACAGGCGGCGCTCGGACCTCACATGCTCGAAGAACTTCCCGAGCTGGGC
>JBEPXV010000372.1:0-933 GCA_041641695.1 Gammaproteobacteria bacterium
CCCGAAGCCATCCGCGGGGCTCTGGAGCAACTGAAACTGTAACCGGGTTCACGCCCGACACTTGCACTGGCTCGCGCTGGCGTTCCGCGATCCAATGCACGGCGCGACGCCCGGTTGCCCCGCCGCGCCCGGCCCCGGGGACGGGCTTGATTTTCCTTTCCGGAAATCCCATTATCCGCGGCCCCTGGCACTTGCCAATCGAGGTTTTATGTTGCCCGACTGATTTCCACGCCGCTCCCGGTCCGGTTGAGTGGCGTGTCGTTGAACGCTCTTGACCGCGCGGAGGAATGCGGATGTCAGCCAATACTTCTCAGGCACTTGCGGTGCCCACCCCCTGCCCGGCCGCCGGCCGGGACGCCATTCAGAACCGGTATCCGGCGCCCGGAGCGGCGGCGGAGCGCAAGGACTACTTCGTCCAGCGGGACGGTCGCGAGTTCGCCGGCACGCATCTCATCGTCGATTTCTGGGACGCCGAGCGCCTCGACGATCTGCAGCGCATGGAGTGGGCGCTGCGTGAGGCGGTCGCCGCGGGCGGCGCCACCCTGCTGCATATACACCTGCACCATTTCACCGAGAACGGCGGCATCTCGGGCGTGGCGGTGCTGGCCGAGTCGCACATCAGTGTGCATACCTGGCCGGAGCGCGGCTTCGCGGCCTTCGATGTCTTCATGTGCGGCGACGCCGAGCCGGCGAAAAGCATCGCCGTGCTGGAGCGCGTCTTCCGGCCCGGCCGGGTTAGGACGAGCACCTGCCTGCGCGGCGAGGTGACGGGTGATGAATGAGTTCACTGAGATTCTCGAGCCGAACGGCTGGACCCAGCGTTTTGTCGTCGACGAGGTCTTGTATCGCGAGCGGACCAACCACCAGGACCTGGTTATCTTTCGCAACAACGAGTTCGGGCGGGTGATGGCCCTGGACGGCGTGGTGCAGACC
>JBEPXV010000372.1:943-3053 GCA_041641695.1 Gammaproteobacteria bacterium
GAGGCGGTCGCCGCGGGCGGCGCCACCCTGCTGCATATACACCTGCACCATTTCACCGAGAACGGCGGCATCTCGGGCGTGGCGGTGCTGGCCGAGTCGCACATCAGCGTGCATACCTGGCCGGAGCGCGGCTTCGCGGCCTTCGATGTCTTCATGTGCGGCGACGCCGAGCCGGCGAAAAGCATCGCCGTGCTGGAGCGCGTCTTCCGGCCCGGCCGGGTTAGGACGAGCACCTGCCTGCGCGGCGAGGTGACGGGTGATGAATGAGTTCACTGAGATTCTCGAGCCGAACGGCTGGACCCAGCGTTTTGTCGTCGACGAGGTCTTGTATCGCGAGCGGACCGGCCACCAGGACCTGGTTATCTTTCGCAACAACGAGTTCGGGCGGGTGATGGCCCTGGACGGCGTGGTGCAGACCACCGAGGGCGACGAGTTCGTCTATCACGAGATGCTGGCTCATGTGCCCATCCTGGCGCACGGCCGGGCGCGCCGCGTTTTGATCATCGGCGGCGGGGACGGCGGCATGCTCAGGGAGGTCCTGCGGCACGAGGCGGTGACCCACGCCACCCAGGTCGAGATCGATGCCCAGGTGATCGAGACCTGCAAGCGCTACCTGCCCAATCACTCCCGCGGCGCATTCGACGACCCGCGGGTGAGCATCGTGATCGATGACGGGCTCCGCTTCGTCTCCGGCCCGGGCGAGTCGTTCGATGTCATCATCTCGGATTCCACCGATCCCATCGGCCCGGGCGAGGCGTTGTATACCCGCGACTTCTACGCCGCTTGCCGGTCGCGCCTGAGCGAAGGCGGGGTCATGGTCGCCCAGAACGGCAATCTGTTCACCCAGCTCGATGAAATCACCACCACCGCTTCACGGCTCGCTCCGTTGTTCCGGGACGCGGCGTTCTTTACCGCCGCGGTGCCGACCTATATCGGCGGCGCCATGGCATTCGCCTGGGCGACGGATGACCCGGCGCTGCGGCGCGTGCCGCTCGACGAGCTCGAGACCCGGTACGCGGCCAGCGGCATCGAGACCCGCTACTACACACCCGAGGTGCACCAGGCGGCTTTTGCCCTGCCGCGCTTCATGCTCGACGCGGTCCGCGACGCGCGCGGGCGCTAGCCCGCAATTTGCGCCGGGACCCCGGCGCTTATCGAACAATTACGACCGCCCTGGTGCAGTGTGCGGGCCAACCTCACACTTCGAGGAAGAGAAAGCGCAGGGCGAACAGTGCTGCGATCAGCCAGACGGCGGCGTGAACCTCGCGGGCGCGTCCGGCCAGGACCTTGCCCAGCACATAGGTGATGAATCCCAGGCCCATGCCGTCGGCGATCGAGTAGGTCAACGGCATGGCGATCGCCGTCACCACCGCCGGGGCGGCGTCGGTGATGTCGTCCCAGTCGATCTCCGCCAGGCCGCGCGCCATGACGCAGGCGACGAACAGCAGCGCGGGGGCCGTGGCGTAGCCGGGAATGGAGCTGACCAGCGGCGAGAACAGCAGGGCAAGCAGGAACAGCAACGCGATCACCACTGCCGTCAGGCCTGTGCGGCCGCCGACATAGACGCCCGAGGCGCTCTCGATGTAGGTGGTGGTGGTGGAGGTGCCGAAGATGGCGCCGCCGATGGTGGCGCCCGAGTCGGCGACCAGGGCGCGCCGCAGGTTGCCCAGGCGGCCCTGTTCGTCGAGGAGTCCGGCGCGATGCGCCAGGCCGACCAGGGTGCCGGAGCTGTCGAAGAGGTCTACGAACAGGAACACCAGGACCACGGTGACCAGGCCGGCCTCCAGGGCGCCCATGACGTCCATCTGCAGGAACGTGCTGCTCGCATCGGGCGGCAGCGAGACGATGCCCTGGAACTCCGAGATGCCCAGGGGCAGGCCGATGGCGCTCACCGCCAGTATGCCGATGATCACGGCTCCGGGCACGTCGCGATGGTTGAGCCCCACCATTATGGCGAAGCCCAGCAGGGCGAGCAGCGTCGGTGCGCTGGTCAGGTCGCCCAGGGTGACCAGGGTGGCGTCGCTGTTGACGACGATGCCGGCGTTCTGCAGCGCGATGATCGCCAGGAAGAAGCCGATGCCGGCGGAGATCGCCATCTTGAGGGTCATGG
>JBEPXV010000373.1:0-3052 GCA_041641695.1 Gammaproteobacteria bacterium
CGCGAAGATCTTCATGACAGCCTGAATGGGTTCCCGATTCACGTCCCCGACCTGAAGGATCGTGTCGAGGACCTGCCGGTCCTCCTCGCGGAGATCCAGCGCAAGCTCCGGCTGAATGGCGGTGATGAATTGACGTTCAGTGCCGCCGCCGTCGACGCCCTTCAGGGGTACGACTGGCCGGGAAACCTGCGCGAGCTCAGCGAGCTGGTGAAAACGCTGGCTGCCCGGTGCCGGGGCCGGGAGGTGCAGGTCGAGGACCTGCCGATGAACATCCGGGCCGGCGACGGCTGCCGCCCGGAAGGGACTGCGGCGGCCTCCAGGCCGTCCACGGCGCACTCGCATCCCGATGGCCTGGACCTGGAGCGCTACCTCGCCGATATGGAGCGCTCCCTTATCCGCCAGGCGCTGAACGAGTCCCGGGGTGAGCTGGCACGGGCCGCCGAACGCCTGAACCTGGGCCGCGCCGCGCTCGTGGAGAAAATGCGCAAGTACGGGATCTGATTCATGAGCGAAGCGTCTGCAAGCGACCGGGCAGGGCCGGGCCCCGCCCGCCTGCCGGGCACCGAGGGCTTCTACGTGTTGACCCCGGACGGTGGTCTGGGACGTCATGACGCCGACGGGCAGTTCGTGCGGGAGCCGGGCCTGAGCAATGCCCTGGCGGCGAGAAACCAGGCACTGCTGCGCCGCTACCGGGCCGGCGAGATCGAGGAGATTGCCCTGGGCCTGGTGACCGCCGACATACCGGGCCGGCCGTGGCATTGTGCATCGCTGGTTTTCAGCGACCACGCCCTGCGGGAGGTTTACCCGTCCAGCAACGATGACAAGACGCCGCTGACCGATTTTCAGAAAAGCAACCGGATCAAGAGCCTGTTTCAGGGCATGGAACTGGTGCTGGATGCCAGGAAGGCGTCACAACCGCAGTATCCGCGCTATTGCCCCGTCATGTTCGAGCCCGAAGTGAACGGCGCGGCCCTGGCCGCGCGCTACGGGCTGGAGACGGTTGCGTCCGACCGGGTGCTCGAAGTGCTTGATCTCATGGCGCCTCTCGATCGCGAGGAACGACAGGACCTGGCGTATTCGAACATGGTGATGGAGATGGTCCGGACCCGGATCGCGCCGGACATGCGCAGCAGCCCGGAGTTGAGGCTCGCGGCAGGCGCTTCCCCGGCGATCGAAGGCGGGCCCGGTTCGCCGGAAGCGCGGGGCGTGCAGTCGCCCTGGCCGGACGAGTCCGGGCAGCGGCATGTGTCATTCCGGGACGGCGATCCGGTGCCCTACTGGCTGCTGGCATGGTTCGCGCCGTTCAATCATCTGAACGACCTGCAGCGCGAGTTCATCGCCCGGACGGTTAAGATAAGCAAGCGGCCGGCCGGAGTGATACTCATCGAGCGCGGCTCACGGGAGGATATCTCGTACTTCCTGGTGGAGGGTACTGTCTTGCTCAAATCCTTCGATGGCAGGGACATCCACATCACCGGGGGAACCAAGCGGGCTCAGCTTCCGGTTTCCCAGCTCAATCCCCACGCGTATACGGTTCAGGCGGACACGGAAGTCACCGTGATTCCCGTCAGCCAGTCCATGCTCCGGAAGGTGACTCGCATCACGACCACTTACGAGAACCGCAGCGGCATCGAGGTCAGGGAACAGGGCCCGCTTCCCGACACCATGCCCGATCCCTCCGGGATGCGTTGAGCCGGGTCGTTGGCTGGCCGCTCCCACCGATAACGGGGTACTGAAGCCGGAAAGCCTCGGTCTGCAGTGCAGGGTTAGACGAACTCCCGCTTTATGGCAGGCGACATCAGCTTCTTGATTATCCAGCCAAACAGGATCAAAAAAACCAGAGCAAGCAGAAGGTTCGTCCAGACCACGAGATTCTGCATTGCAGCGAATTCCGGAGGGACCCCTTCCATGGCGGGTGGCATCATCGGATCCACGAACAGGTACATGAAAGCCAGGCCGCCGACGTTCCACATCATCCCCAGGGCCATGAGACCGATGAACGTGATGCGTGCCCAATTCCTGCGCCTCAACAGGCCGATCGAAGTGAACAGGACTGCCACGACAATCAAAAAGAGCACGAGGAACAACAGTTCGAAACTGCCGAACAGAAGACTGTGGAATTCGCTTATTTCACCGTTTTCGTTCGCTTGTTCCAGGGCCCGGGTCACTTCCGCCCTGGGAAACAGGAACCACAAGGCAATGTTCTGCAGCGCACCAATGACAACACCAAAGCCACTGAAAATGATGAAGATCCAGGCGACTACAGTGACGAATGTCGATCTTTCCGGTTTATCCACCCGTTGATTTCCGTTCTGCTCGTCCATGGTCCGGTTATTCCCCCTTTCGGTTCTGATCTGCAGGATGATTGATACCGTCATGCACCGGTACGTCGCCGGGCAGGAAAGTGCCGATGCCTTCGAGACAGCCGACATTGAAGCCGAACAGGCCCGGTTCGGATCGTTGCTGATGGTGGGTATATATCCCGCAAATGGAACAGAAATAGTGCTTTGCCTTCTTCGTGTTGAACTGGTACAGGCGAAGATATTCCGATCCTTCGAGAAGCTTGAATCCGTGCAACGGGACCGATGCCATGACGGCACCGCGGCGGCGACACATCGAGCAGGTGCAGTGTCTTAAATCCACCGGCCCGTCGGGGAGGCTGACCTCGAACTTCACCGCCCCGCAGTGACACGAACCCTGGTGGACAGGCTCGATGCTCATCTCTTGTCGACGCTTCTTCGTGCGTGCCGTGTCTGATGGACGGGACCGGACTGCGGACAATCGGGGCGGGAGAGGGCATGGGTCATAGCTGTTGCCGCGCATACATGAAGTGTTTTCCTGTCCTGCGTCAGGGGCCGGGATGCTGCTGCGATCCACCGCCTAGTCGCCGGTGCGGCGCCCCTCGGTGGTGCGCGTATGCCCGGCGTAGTCGGCGGTGGTCTGGCTGTATTCAAATCCCGCATCACGGAACATCACCCGGACCTCCTCGGCCTGATCGAAGCCGTGCTCCACGAGCAGCCAGCCGCCGGGCTCGAGATGCGCCGGCGCCTCA
>JBEPXV010000374.1:0-3050 GCA_041641695.1 Gammaproteobacteria bacterium
TCGTGACCTGGCTGTTCGTCGGAAGCCGGATCGCGCTGCTCACCTGCATCGGCATCCCGTTCATACTGGCGGGAACGTTCTGGGTGCTGCGCGAAGCCGGCCAGACGCTCAATACCAGCGTGCTGCTTGGCGTCGTCATCAGCCTGGGCATGCTCGTGGACGATGCCGTGGTCGTGGTCGAGGCCATCTACTACCGGCTGCAGCGCGGTGTCGAAGTGCTGGAGGCGACCCGACGCGCCCTGCAGGAAGTTTTCGCGCCGGTTACCACGGCGGTGCTCACCACCATGTCGGCATTCCTGCCGCTGATGCTGCTGCCCGGCATACTCGGCAAGTTCATGCTGGTCATTCCGCTGGTAGTGACCGTGGCGCTGGCCATCAGCCTGGTGGAAGCCTACTGGATGCTGCCGGCGCACGTCATCGCCGCCCGGATCAGCTTCGCCAGGCCGTCGCGTATACACCGTTACCGCGTCCGCGCGCTGCACTGGATACGCCTGCGCTACACCCGGCTGCTGCTGCGCGTCATGCGCCGGCCGCTGGTCACTCTGCTGATCATCCTGTCGTTGTTCGTCGGGGCCGTCACCGCGACGGCGACATCGATCCGCTTCGACTTCTTCGCCAGCGACCCGATCCGGCTTTTCTACATCAATGTCCACATGCCTACCGGCACACCTCTGGACAGGACCATGGACACCGTGCTGACGGTGGAAGAGCGGGCCAGGCGGCACATCGAGGATGCCGAGGTGAGGTCCGTAGTGAGCTACGCCGGCCAGATGTTCACCGAGACCGCCCCCTTCTTCGGCGATCATTACGGCCAGATCCTGGTGTCGCTGCAACCGCACCGCCCCGGGCTGCGCAGCGTCGACGCACTTATCGACGCTTTGCGGAAGGACGTAACTTCGGTGCCCGGGCCCGACCGCGTGACCATCCTGCGCCTGGCCGGCGGCCCGCCTACCGCCAAGCCCATCAATGTCAAAGTACGCGGCGACGAGCTGGACACAATCCGCGCCGCGGCCGACGAGCTGAAGTCGTTCCTGAACGACCACGAAGCCATTACCGACGTGACCGACGATTCGCCCCCGGGCCAGCGCGAGTACTCCCTGCGCATGAACACCGACGCCGTCCGCAAGGCCGGATTCCAGCCTTCGGTCATCGCCCGCACCCTCGGGTTGCTGGTGGACGGTGAAGTCGCCGCCACCATGCAGGACCGCGGCGAGGAGGTGGAGCTGCGGGTACGCGCCCAGCGCCGCGACCGGCAGACCCCGGACGAGCTGTTGCGCTTCGCACTGCCGGCCGAAACCGGCGAGCTGGTCCCCCTGGGCACCCTGCTGGAAGCGGAGAAGTCCCGCGGCCCGGCGAATATCAGGCACTTCAACTTCCGGCGCGCCATTACCGTGGAGGCCGACATCGATGCCGACCGCATCGACACGGTGGCCGCCAACCAGGCGCTGCTCGATCACTGGGAATCCATCAGGTCCCGCTACCCCGACGTCGACCTCAACTTCGAAGGCGAGCTGGACGACATCCAGGAAAGCCTGGACGCCATCTACGTCCTGTTCCTGTTCGGCGTGGGCCTGATCTATCTCATCCTCGGCACCCAGTTCAAGAGCTACTTCCAGCCGCTGATGATCCTGGTCACCGTGCCCATGGCGTTCACCGGCGTCGTCCTCGGCCTGCTGATCACCGGCAACCCCATGAGCCTGTTCACCCTCTATGGCGTCGTGGCGCTGGCCGGCATCTCGGTGAACGCCGCGATCGTCCTGATATCCGCCGCCAACGACCGGCTCGCCGCGGGCATGTCCCTGCTGCACGCCACGGTCTACGCAGCGCGCCGCCGGGTCATCCCGATCGTCATCACCTCCCTGACCACCATCGCCGGACTGTTCTCCCTGGCCACCGGCCTCGGAGGCAAATCCCTGCTGTGGGGCCCGGTCGCCACATCCATCGTCTGGGGCCTGTCGTTCTCCGCCGTCATGACCCTGTTCGCCATCCCCCTGCTGTACCGGCTGACCATGCCGAGATCCAAGCGCGTCCGCGGGCGGACACAAACCGAACCATTTTAAACCTTGCCGTCTCTCTCAAATCACTTCAAGGGCGTTGCCGGGTGCTTTTTCACCAAGCGAGTATCGGGGAGAGATAACTACCGAAGTCACTGACGTATTGCGGGCCCCGCGCGGTCATGACCGGGAACACATGTGCCCTGGACTCAATCCGCCCCCCGTCATACGTCCCGGCACGCTGGTGTAGAATCGCGGCAGCGCAGAAACCGACCCATCGATTCGAGACATCATGAAAATCGCCACCTGCCGTTATCAGGACCATAACCACCTGGCCATCATCCGCGACAACACCGCCATGCTGCCCGGGTTGATCTCCCGGTACACCGCGTTCTCCAGTACGCTGGAATTCATTCGCGAGCTCCCCAAGGCCCGCGAGCTGCTCGACGGCCTGTCGGCCTCGGAGATGGACCGGGCCACTTTCACCCTGGACAACCTCGAGCTGCGCGCGCCGATCCCCCGTCCCGCCAAGAACATCATGTGCCTGGGCCTGAACTACGCCGACCACGTCAAGGAAACCTCGGCCGTCGCCGACCGCGACGCCAACCTGCCCGAGCACCCGATCGTGTTCACCAAGAACGTGACCAGCGTCACCGGCCCGGGCGCCGAAATCCCCTACGACCCTGCGGCGACCGAGCAGCTCGACTGGGAAGTCGAGCTCGGCGTGATCATCGGCAGGCCCGGCTACGCGATACAAGCCGACAGCGCCATGGACCACGTGTTCGGTTACACCGTGATCAACGACCTGTCCGCCCGCGACCTGCAGTTCCGGCACAAGCAGTTCTTCATCGGCAAGAGCCTCGACGGCGCCTGTCCGATGGGACCCTGGATCGTGACCGCCGACGAGATCGACGACCCCCATGCGCTGGCGATCCGCTGCGACGTGAACGGCGTGACCAAGCAGGATTCAAGCACCCGGCACATGATCTTCGATATCCCCGCGATCATCAGCACCCTGTCCCGGGGCATGTCCCTGGAGCCGGGGGACATCATTGC
>JBEPXV010000375.1:0-3045 GCA_041641695.1 Gammaproteobacteria bacterium
CCAGCGCAGTGGTGGGCTCGTCGGCGATCAGCAGCTCCGGCTCGTTGGCGAGCGCGATGGCGATCATGACCCGCTGCTTCATGCCGCCGGACAACTGGTGGGGATACTCATTGACGCGGCTCCCGGGGCTGGGGATGCCTACGGACCGCAGCAGCTCCACCGCCTTGTCGTTCGCGGCCCGGCCCTTCAGGCCCTGGTGCGCGCGCAGGCATTCCCGTATCTGGTCGCCCACCGTGAACACGGCATTCAAGGAGGTCATGGGCTCCTGGAAGATCATGGAGATGCCGCTGCCCCGGATACGCCGCATGTCCATCTCGGGCAGCGTCAGCAGATCCCGCCCCATGTACACCACGCTGCCCTCCTCCACGCGGCCGGACCCGGGCAGCAGGCGCATCAGGGACAACGCCGTCATGGACTTGCCGCAGCCGGACTCGCCCAACAGCGCCAGGGTCTCGCCCCGGTTGATATGGAAATCGATGCCGTCCACCGCGCGCACCGGCGCCGTCCGCCCGCCCAGATACATCCGGAGCCTGTCAACCTGCAGCACGCTTTCGCTCATTCCACGCCTCGCAACCGGGGATCGAACGCGTCCCGCACTGTGTCGGAGAACAGGTTGGCCGACAGCACGAGCACGAACATGAAGACGAAGGCCGCCAGCAGCGACCACCAGACGATGGGCTCGCGGGCCATCTCCAGCCTCGCACTGTTGATCATGTTGCCCCAGCTGTTCATGGTGGGATCGACGCCGATCTGGACGTAGGACAGCACCGCCTCCGCCAGCACCAGGCCGCTGAAGTCCAGCACCACGGTGATGAGGACGATGTGCATGACATTGGGCAGCAGGTGGCGGAACATGATCGTCGACTTCCTGACGCCGAGGGCCCGGGCCGCCTCCACGTAGTCGATCTCCCGGAGCTTCAGCGACTCCGCCCGCAGGTAGCGGCACAGACCCGTCCAACTGGTTATCCCCAGAATCAGGCACAGGAACAGCAATCGCAGATCGGCGCGCTCCGCGACACTGAACACCTCGGCGTGGTTGTCGAGATACACCTGCAGCATCAGTATCGCCGCCGCGATCAGGAGAATGCCGGGAATGGAATTGAGGGTGGTATACAGGTACTGGATCACGTCGTCCACCCAGCCACCCAGGTACCCGGCCATGATGCCCAGGATGAGGGCGAAAGGCAGCATCACCAGAGTGGTGAGGGTGCCGATCATCAGACCGGTCCGGATGCTCTTGAGGGTCTGATAGAACACGTCCTCGCCGACCTTGTCGGTGCCGAAAATATGGTATTTCGCGGCCAGCTCGGCGCTGACCATGGCCAGCACGCACAGCACACCGAGGGTCGCCAGCGCCGAACGCCACCGGAACTCGGTCCGGCCGGTCCGCACCAGCCCGAAGGCGTGCCCGAGGGAGTACCCGTGGCGCCATCCCCAGACCGCGCAGAATCCAAGCACGAACAATCCCCACAGCGCCGCTCCCTGCACGGCACCCCCGGCAGTGAGGCTCAGTATGTCGCGACCCTTGTTGTCGGGGTCGGCAAGGTGCGCGCCGCCGTGCTCCAGCCTCGGGTAGATACGCTGCTGGGTGCCGTCCGGCAGCTGCGTCGTCTCTTTGGCGTACAGGCGGGTGGCGAACGGGGCGGAGTAGGTCTTCTCGTGCCGTTCCCGCAGGCCCGATACCAGACTGTCGAACACGCTGATGACTTCGCTGGCGTACTCGGGACCGCCGGAGATGTTCTCCTGCTCCAGGGCCGGCCGGTAATGGATGGAATCCAGCAAGCCGATCAGGACATAGACTATCAGCACCGTGGCGGCGGACATGGCGACGCGGCTGCGGCCCACCCGCCGCCATGGCGCGCGGAGATGCTCCTTGCGGCGGGCATACCAGGTGAAGGCGGCAGCCATGACCACCAGCAGAAAAATCAGCGCGTCGGTCCAGAATACGGTGAGCATGCCTCAGCCCAGCCTCACCCGCGGGTCGACGATGGTGTAGGAGATGTCCGTCAGCAGCAGCCCCAGGATATACAGAACCGAGCCGAGGAACACCATCGCCCGGACGATGGCGAAGTCCTGGCGTTGTATCGCCTCGATGGTATAACTGCCCAGCCCGGGGATGCCGAAAAACGCCTCCATGATCAGGCTGCCCATGAACAGCTGGGGCAGGATCACCACCACGCCGGTCAGTATCGGAATCAGGGCGTTCTTCAGGGCGTGCTTGAACAGCACCCGGGGCTCGGACAGGCCCTTGGCGCGCGCTGTCCGGACGTAATCCTTGTTCACTTCCTCCAGGAAGATGGTGCGGTACCAGCGCGTGCCCTGACCGATGCCGGCGATGACGCCGATGATGACCGGCAATATCAGGAATTTTATCGCCTCGAGGCCGGTGTCGTAGCCGGATATGGGTACCAGGTGAAACATCTTGCTCAGGACGAACTGGCCGGCGATGATGTAGAACAGCGGCGACACGGACAGCAGGATCACGCACAGGACCACGCCCCAGAAGTCCAGCAGGCTGCCGCGGAAGAACGCGATCAGCATCGCGAAAGTGATGTTCACCAGTATCCCCACCAGCAGGGTCGGCACCGCGATGGCCAGGCTCGGCCACATGCGCTGGCTGATGTCGTAGCCGATGTCCCGGCCGCTGTCGGAGCGGCCGAAGTCGAACACGAACAGCTTCAACGACTTCTCGAAAAAGATAGTGTCGGTGATCCGATCCAGGCCCTGCGCCGCCCCGTTGATCGCCACGGGCTTGTCGTAGCCGCGCTCGGCCTTCCAGTTCTCCACGGCCTGCTCTGTCACCCGCCGGTCGCCGAGCTGCGAGCGAGCGATGTCTTCCGGCGTATTGACCACGAAGAACAGGATGAAGGTGATCAGGTTGACGCCGATCAGGATCGGCACCGCGTACAGCGCCCGCCGTATTATGTAGGCGATCATTTAAGGGTGCTCCGCTCGTGTCGCCGGTAAAACAGCACGGCGAGCAGTCCTGTGGCGAGGACGATGAAAACCAGCAGGTAAATCGGCCAGCGTACGGGCTGGTTCCAT
>JBEPXV010000376.1:0-3037 GCA_041641695.1 Gammaproteobacteria bacterium
GGAGATGATGAGTTGATACAGGTCCACGAGATGGTCAGTGTGAAGATGAGTCAGCAGCAGCAGGTCGATATCGCGCCCGGGACAACCCGCCGCCAGCAGCCGCTGGGTCACGCCGGAGCCGCAGTCGACGAGAATGTTCGCCCGTTCGCCGCGCACCAGCGCGGCCGGGCCGAAGCGGTCGGTGTCGGCAATGGGACAGCCGGTTCCGAGCAGGGTGATACGCATGCAGTAGTCCCCGTGAAGCACGATTGCGGTCCGCGGAGAATACTTCAACACAACGAAAAGCTCGACTCCGCCAGCGCCGCCGGAGCCGGCAAACTGCTAGAATTCCGCTTGCCCGCGATACTCCCTTGGCCCCGCGGCGGGCGGTGCCGGTGCCGGCAGTTTCCGGGCGATTGCAGGACCAGGCACGGTTGGGGCAGGATGGTCAGTTCGAAATCCGGATTTTCGAGCCGCTGAAATACAACTACAACACAGGGGAATCGACATGAAGCTCAAGACAATCATCACAAACACCGCCGCCGCAATCGCGCTGTCGGCGGCCTTGATCAACTCCGCCGCGGCGTGGGAACCCGGCGAGCCCATCCGGCTGCAGATCGGCTTCGGCGCGGGCGGGGAGACGGATACCATCGGACGCGTGATCGCCAACGCGCTGGAAGAGCAAACCGGCTGGCGCGTCATCGCCGAGAACAAGCCCGGCGGCGGCGGCATAGCGATGTTCACCGGCATAGCCGCCATGCCCGCCGACGGCACGGTCATCGGGATGGGCGTCAACATGCCGGTCATGATCAACCTGGTGCTGCGCGGCGACAAGCTGCCGTTCGATCTCGACAGCTTCGACTACCTGGCCACCGTCGCGCGCGCGCCGCTGGTTATTATCGCCAAGAGCGATGCGCCGTATGACAATGTCAGCGAGCTGGCAGCCTGGTCCCGGGAGAACGACGGCGCCGCGATCGCGTTCGATGCCAAGCCCCAGGAGTTGATCCTGCAGCGCATCGACCGGCAGGAAGACGCCGGCTTCAAGCTGGTTTCCACGAAAAGTGCCGCGGAGATGATGCAGTACCTGCTCGGCGGCCAGGTAGCCGCATCCTTCTCGGCGGGCACGCATATTTCCTACATGGAAAAGGGCGACGTCAAGATGCTGGCCAGCGTCAACAGCGAGCGCCACGATTATGCTCCGGATGTGGAGACGCTGCGGGAGCAGGGCTACGATCTGTTCTCCGACCCGTGGTTCTATTTCGCCGCCCCGGCTGGTCTGCCCGATGAAGCGAAAGCCGCCCTGGCCGAGGCCCTGGACAACGCCCTGAAAACGGATGCCGTAAAGAAAGTGGTGGCCAACACGCTGTCGAGCCAACCGGTGAATCTCGGCCCGGAAGGCACGCGGCAGATGTTTGACGACGGCATGGATGGCGTCAGGGTGCTTTTCGGCGACTGAGCCGGTTTGTCACGGCGGAGCGCCCCGTTCGCGGGGCGCTCCGCCAGGCCCGTCATTATCCGGAACAGCCGATACCTATGACGAATCGACTGCTGGGCCTGTTTTTCGCGGGCTTCGGGCTGCTGTTGCTGTTTTTCGTTATCCCGCGCCACACCGAGGTCATCGGCTATGGCTGGATGCGGCCCCGGACGCTGCCGAACGCAATGGCCATCCTGATTGCCGCGGCCGGCGTGGCTCTCGCGCTTCGCCCGGGTGGCGCGATTGACTTCGATCCGCGGCGGGCCGCCTGGGCGGCGCTGTACCTGGCGCTGCTCGCCGCCGGGCTGTACCTCATCAGCCTGTTCGGGTTCGAGCTCGTTGCGCCCGTGCTGGCGCTGGCGATAATGACGCTGATCGGCGAGCGGCGACCGCTGTGGCTGGCAATCGGCGCGGCCGGCATACCGTTCGCGATTTGGCTGGCGGTGCCGGTGCTGCTGGATCGACCGCTGCCATGACCGTCGCCGCCCATGCTTGATCTCGACATGATCATTGCCGGGCTGGGGGATGCCCTCGGCCCGGTCAACCTCCTGTTCGTGGTGGCGGGTGTGCTGGTCGGCCAGTTCGTCGGCGCGGTGCCCGGCATCGGCCCGGTCATGGCGATGGCAATCGCCATTCCCTTCACATTCGTCCTCGACCCTCTGCCCGCCATCGCCTTCCTGGTTGGGGTGAACAAGGGCGGACTGGTGGGCGGCGCGGTGCCCGCGGTCCTGATCAACACTCCCGGTACGCCGGATGCCGCCGCGACAGCATTCGACGGGTATCCCCTGGCCCGGCAAGGCAAGCCGCTGAAGGCCACCAAGATGGCCCTGTATGCCTCGACCACCGGCGACACGTTCAGTGACATCGTCCTGATCACCGTCTCCGCCCCGATCGCCGCGGTGGCGCTGTTCATGGGGCCGGTCGAGATCTTCGCCCTGATGCTGTTCGCCTTTGCCGTGATCTCGGGCCTGATCGGAGAGTCCCTGTGGAAAGGCATCATCGCCCTGGCGTTGGGGCTGCTGTGCGCGACGGTCGGTCTTGACCCCGAGCACGCGACCCCGCGCCTGTACTTCGGCTGGTTCGAGCTCTACGACGGCCTGCCCCTGGCGCCGGTGGCCATCGGCATGCTGGCGGTCGCCGAGATCCTGCGGCGGCTGGCCGCCATGGATGGCGGACCGAAGCCCGCCATCCAGGTCCCCGAATCGCAGGACCCCGCGGACCGGCGGGTGAGCGGCGCGGAGTACTGGGGTTGTCGTTTCACCATGGCGCGCGGCGCCGTCATCGGCACCTTCCTGGGGGCGATGCCGGGAATCGGCTCCACGGCAGCCGCCTTCATGTCCTATGCCTCGGCGAAGCGCGCTTCGGACGATCCGGACAGTTTCGGCAAGGGCAGCCTGCACGGCATAGCCGCGGCCGAGTCGGCGAACTCCTCGGTCGTCGGTGCCAACATGATCCCGCTGCTCACCCTCGGTATTCCCGGCAGCGTGAGCGCCGCGCTGATCATCAGCGCCTTCATGATCCACGGCATCCAACCCGGGCCACTGCTTTTCGAGCAGCAGGGGCGGCTGATCTACAGCCTGTTCG
>JBEPXV010000377.1:0-3035 GCA_041641695.1 Gammaproteobacteria bacterium
CCCCGCTCCCGGCACAGCCGCACGGCGTGCATGGACTGGTCAAAGGCGCCCTTCATCTGCCGGAACTCGTCGTGGGTGTCGCGCAGACCGTCGATGCTGATGCCGACATAGTCATAGCCGACGTCGGCGACTGCGTCGATGTTGGACTCGTCGATCGGCGTGCCATTGGTAGACAGGCCGACGTAGAAGCCCATCGACTTGGCGCGCCGGGATACCTCGAAGATATCCGGCCGCAGCAGGGGCTCGCCGCCGGACAGGATCAGCACCGGCACGCCGAAGGCCTTGAGGTCGTCCATGACGGTGTAGACCTCCCGGGTGCTCAGCTCGCCGGGGAAATCCGTGTCGGCGGAGATCGAGTAGCAGTGCTTGCAGCAAAGGTTGCAGCGCCGGATCAGGTTCCAGATCACCACCGGCCCCGACGGGTTCCGCTTGGGACCCAGGGGAGTCGGCTCGACCAACTCGCGCATGTACTGGCTGACTCGAAACATGGTGCCTCCGAAGGCTAGCTGCCGGCCTGCGACAGACGCAGCCCGGTCTTTTTCAGAATTTCGCTGCTGAACAGCACGTCGTGCCGGCGGCAGGCCTCCCCCAGCAGGGCGGCAATATCCTCGACCCCCGCCATGACTTCCTCGCGCGTCCGGCCGTGGACCATGGCAAACAGATTGTACGGCCACACGGGCCGCCGCCGCGGCCGGCGGTAGCAGTGGCTGACGCACTCCAGCTCCCCGACCCGCGGTCCCAACTCGGCGATGCGGTCGTTGCGCACGTCCCAGACCGACATGCCGTTGGCCTGAAAACCCAGCCGGTAGTGGTTGGGCACCGCGGCGATGCGCCGGATGACGCCGGCCTCCTGCATGGCGCGCAGGCGGCCCATGAGCTCATCGACATCCAGCTCCAGCCGGTCCGCCACCCGGTGATACGGCCGCGCGCACACGGGCAGGCCGGCCTGGGTGGCACGGATAATGCGCCGGTCTGTCTCGTCCAGCTGATAACCCTTGTCATCCCTTGCCAGCGGTGTCGCGGTAATGGTCACACCTCCAGGTGCAATCGCACGTAGTACTCGTCGAGCTTGGGAAAATCATACACGTCCAGGCCCGTCCGGTTCTCGATTCCTTCGATTACCGCGGCGATACGCCGCGGGTCGTCAGTGGCCAGCACGAACCACATGTTCAATTCGTGCTCGCGGCGATAGTTGTGGGCGACTTCGTCAAAGCCGTTCACGGTGCGGGCAACCTGTTCGAACCGGTCCTCCGGCACGGCCAGCGCCGCCAGGCAGAATGCGCCGCCCAGGCGTTCGGCGTGATACATGGGGCCGAAACGCGACAATATGCCGGCGTCCAGCAGCGCCTCCAGCCGCTCTATCAGCAGGGACTCACTGATGCCGAGCTCGCCGGCCACCTGCTCGAAAGGCCGATCCATCACCGGCAGGCCGTCCTGCAGGCGGTTGATGATGGCGCGGTCGGTATCGTTCAGCGCCGTCATGCCGCGTCACCCGCCGCGCGCGGCAGCGCCGGCCCGAGGTCGTAGCGGGCGCCGCGCTGCTTGAAGCGCCGCACGCTGAACAGCACGTCCCGGGGCCGGTCTGCCAGGCCGGCCGCCGCGGAGACCCGCTCCACTTCGTCGGTCACGGCACCGCGGTCCCGGCCATGGATCATGCAGAACAGGTTGTACGGCCAGTCCGGCATCCGACGCGGCCGCCGATAGCACAGGCGCACGGCGTCCATGCCGGCGAGGTGCCGGCCCGCGGCATCCACGGCGTCATCCGGCACGTCCCAGACGACCATGGCATTGTGGCGGTAGCCGCACTCGTGATGCCGGACGATCACGCCGAAGCGCTTGATCACGCCGTCGTCGATGAGCGTCCGCAGCCGTCCTCGAACCTCGTCTTCCGTCATCCCGGTGGTGCTGCCCACGGCTGCATAGGGTCTCGCCACGAGGGGCAGGCCGTCCTGCACCGCCCGCAGCAGCATCCGGTCAGCGTCGTCGATCTCCAGCGTGCTGCCAGGGCAGGCCGCCGGGCGCGGCTTGTCGCCGCCGTCGAGGTCGAAGCCGAGATCGATGTAGTAGTCGTCGAGCATCGGCAGGACCATCACCGGCAGGCCGCTGTCGTCCTCGACCCGCCGCACGGCACGGTCCAGGGCGGCGGCGTCGCTCGCCGCGACCACGAACCACAGGTTGAAGCGGTGCTCCCGTTCGTAGTTGTGGTTGACCTCCGGACGGCGGCTCACCAGGCCGGCGACATTCGCCAGCCGGGACGGCGGCACGGCCATGGCGGCCAGGGCGCTCGCGCCGACGGTATTCGGCCGGATGACCGGGCCGACCCGCGACACCACGCCGGTCTCCGTCAGGTCTTTGAGCTCGTTGAGCACCATTGCCTCGCCCCACTCCAGCCGCTCGGCGATGTCGCCGAATGGCCGGGGCGACAGCGGGAAGTCGCGCTGGAATTCGTTCACCAGCCGCCGGCGCGGTCCCGCCGGCTCCAGTGTCCACCGGCTCGCCTGTTCCGCCTTGTCCGCGTCCATCGCCTACAACCCCGTCCGGTGTGCCCGGGAGGTGAAGAAGATGCCGCTCGGCGTCCGCGCCTCTATCTCGTCCAGCATCCGGAAGGTCCGGGTGTCGTACACCCGTACGCGGTTGTCATCCCGCGCGGACATCCATATATGCTCACCCCGCGGTGTGAATTCCATGTGCATGATGGCCTTGCCGGGCTTGAGGGACTCGATGATCTCGAGCGATTCCACGTCGATGACCTGGACGGTGTCGTTGCGCGGGTGCGCGAAGTTCACCCACACCTGGCGCTGGTCCGGGCGGGCCATGACGAACACCGGCTGGCCGTGCACCGCAACGCGCGCGGCTTCCTCCCAGGTATCGCGGTTCACTACCAGCACCTCGTGGCGGCCCACCGCCGGGACGAATGCGTAGTCCCCGGCCACCGCCCAGCCTTCCAGGTGCGGCATCTTGTAAACCGGCAGCTTCTCCTCGCCCCGCCCGTAACCGTCTAGAATGCGCCGCGCGCCCCGTTCGGGATGCCACAG
>JBEPXV010000378.1:0-3033 GCA_041641695.1 Gammaproteobacteria bacterium
GTCCCTGTCCCGAGCCCGCCGCCGGCGTCGGCGTGGCCCGTGTCTGGCCGGCGCCCTGGACCCCGGTCGCGATATCCGGGATGGGAATCGGGGCCTGGGTCGGCTCGTCGTCGAACATCCGGCGCTTCAGAATCACCAGGCCGGCGAACAGCGCGATGATCAGAAGTATCGGCAGAAGCAGGGTAATGTAATCCATATCCAGTCAGGCCCGGCAGTGGCAACGTTCGGTTGACATAAAATCTAGCACGACGCAGGGAATCCGACAGCCCGTCCGGACGAACGTCCCGGTGCCGCGGCCGGCCGGCGCGGTATGGAACAGGTTTGCGCGGGAATGTAAAGAGCTCGCGGAGACGGCATATGCCGTAAAATCATAACGCATTGAAGTCGAATCGAGGACATGCATGGCCATTGAGACCCCTTATCTGCTGTTTCTGGGCGACGCCCCGGACCAGCTCGCGGCCAAGGTCGCTATCGGCATCAGCCACTGGCGCCCGGACAACTGCGTCGGCCAGCTCCGGCTTCCCGGCTGCCAGGCCGACTGTGGCGTAGCGGACATGACCATTGACGAGGCGGTCCGGGCCGGCGCCCGCACCATGGTGGTCGGCGTGGCCAACCGCGGCGGCGTGATTTCCGCGGAGTGGAGATCCGTGCTGAAGGAGGCGCTGGACGCGGGGCTGCACCTCGCCTCGGGGCTGCACAACAAGCTGGTGGATATCCCGGGGCTCGTGGAAGCGGCCTCGGAGCGCGGCCTGGACCTGCACGACGTGCGCCACCCGAGCCGGTCGTTCGAAGTGGGCAACGGCAAGCCGCGGCAGGGGCGGCGCCTGTTGCCGGTGGGCACGGATTGCTCGTGCGGCAAGATGTACACCGCCCTGGCGATCGAGCGTGAGCTGGCCAAGCGAGGCGAGGCCGTGGATTTTCGAGCCACGGGCCAGACGGGGATTCTCATCGACGGCAGCGGGGTGGCCGTCGATGCCGTAGTGGCTGACTTCATTTCCGGCGCCGTGGAATGGCTGGCGCCGGAAAACACGCCCGACCACTGGGACATCATCGAGGGCCAGGGCTCGCTGTTTCATCCATCCTTCGCCGGCGTGTCCACCGGCCTGCTGCACGGCGCCCAGCCGGATTTCCTGGTGCTCTGCCACGAGCCCACCCGGACGCACATGCGCGGCCTGCCGCATTACCCGCTGCCCGACCTGCAGGAATGCATGGACCAGAACCTGCAGGTGGCGCGCCTGACCAATCCCGGCGTCCGTTTCGCCGGTATCGCGGTGAATACTGCGGCGCTGCCGGAGAACGAGGCGAGGGAGTATACCGCCGGGCTCGCCGACACCTATGGGCTGCCTGCGGTCGATCCCTATCGCGTGGGCGTGGCGCCGATCGTGGACGCGATTCTGTGATCGGCCTGTCCGTGCGCCACGAATCGTGGCCGGTCCGCGGCACGTTCACCATCTCACGCGGCAGCAAGACCGCCGCGGACGTCGTCGTGGTGGAGCTGGAGCGCGGCGGCTGCACCGGCCGCGGCGAGTGCGTTCCCTACGGCCGCTACGGGGAGACCGTCGACAGTGTCATCGAGCAGATCGCCTCGCAGCGCCCGGCGCTGGAAAACGACCTCGACCGCGGCGCCCTGCAGCAGGCCCTGCCGGCCGGGGCGGCGCGCAATGCGCTGGATTGCGCGCTGTGGGACCTGGACGCGAAGACGACCGGCGAGACGGTGGCGGAACTGGCCGGGGTGACCGCGCCGGCAGCGGTGACCACGGCGTACACCCTGTCGGTGGAAACCCCCGGACGCATGCGCGAGGCCGCCCGCGCCCATCGGCACGCGCCGCTGCTGAAGCTCAAGCTGGCGGGCGAGGGCGATATGGAACGGGTCGAAGCCGTCCGCGAGGGCGCCCCGGATGCCCGGATAATCGTCGACGCCAACGAGGCCTGGCGCATCGAGGAATACGTCTCCTATGCGCCCTGGCTCCACCGGCTGGGTATCGCCATGATCGAGCAGCCGTTTCCGGCCGATGCCGACGAAGCTCTCGGAGAGCTGTCGCGGCCGGTGCCGGTGTGCGCCGACGAATCCTGCCATGACCGCAGTTCCCTGGCGGCGCTGGCGGGACGCTACGACATGGTCAATATCAAGCTGGACAAGACCGGCGGCCTGACCGAGGCCCTGGCGCTGAAGCAGGCGGCCGTCGAGCAGGGCTTTCAGATCATGGTGGGCTGCATGCTGGCCACGTCGCTGGCGATGGCGCCGGCTTTGTTCCTGTGCGCGGATGCCGCCGTGGTGGACCTCGACGGTCCACTTCTGCTGGCGCACGACCGACCGGAGGGGCTGCGCATCGAAGATTCAACCATTCACCCCCCGCAGCCTGGGCTGTGGGGCTGACCGGGGCGCGTATCAATGAGTCGAATAGTCTATGTCAACGGCGCGTACCTGCCCGAGGAGGAGGCCAGGGTCTCCATATTCGATCGCGGCTTCCTGTTCGCGGACGGGGTTTACGAGGTTTCCGCGGTGCTGGCCGGACGGCTGGTCGACAACGACGCCCACCTGGCGCGGCTGCACCGGTCGCTGAACGAGCTGGGCATTCCGCAGCCTGTCAATGACGAGGATATCGTCACCGCGCAGAAGCAGTTGATCCGGCGGAATGACCTGAAAGAAGGGTTGGTGTACCTGCAGATCACCCGCGGGCCGGCCGACCGCGATTTCGCGTTCCCCGCCAGCCCCGAGCCGACCCTGGTGATGTTCACCCAGGAGCATGCGTTGATCGACTCGCCGATGGCCGAGACCGGCATCCGGATACATATCGTCGAGGATATCCGCTGGAAAAGGCGCGACATCAAGACGGTGGGCCTGCTGGCCCCATCCATGGCCAAGCAGGCCGCCCTGGACGCGGGGGCGGACGACGCCTGGATGGTCGAGGATGGCTGTATTACCGAGGGCACGTCCAACAATGCGTTCATCGTTACCGCCGATGGCGTGATCAGGACCCGGCAGCTGAGCAACCTGATCCTTCACGGCATCACGCGGGCCGCGATACTCCG
>JBEPXV010000379.1:0-3026 GCA_041641695.1 Gammaproteobacteria bacterium
GACTCCAGGTGCGCCTGGTCGCCGATGCCGGACAGCTCGAGAAGCTGCGGGGAGTTCAAGGCGCCGGCCGAGAGTATGATTTCCCGTTCCGCCGTCGCCTCATGCCGGACCGACCCGCGCTGAAACAGGACCTTGCGGGCGCGGCCGTTGTCGACGACGATTCTGGTCGCCCGGGCGTGGGTCAGTACGTCGAGATTGGGTCGACCGCGTGCCGGATTGATGTAGGCACGGGCGGTGCCGCACCGGCGTCCGCGAAAGGCCGAGATCTGAAGCTGGGAGGCGCCTTCGGTGTCGCGGCCGTTGTAGTCATCGTTGAGCGGTATCCCGTCGTTCCGGCAGCTGTCGAGAAACGCCTGCGAGATCGGGTCCTCCGGCTCGAGTCTCGTCAGCTTGACCGGGCCGTTGCGGCCGCGCAGTTCCGGATCACCGAACGCCGCGGTTTCCAGGCGCTTGAAATAGGGCAACAGGCTGGCGTAATCCCAGCCCGGGCAGCCGGATTGCGCCCATTGGTCGTAGAGCTCGGGCTGGCCGCGCACGAACAGCATGGCGTTGACGGAGCTGGACCCGCCCAGAATTCTGCCGTGGGGCCAGTAAAGACGCCGGCCGCCCAGCTCGGGCTCGGTATGAACCGGCCAGACGTAGCGCTCATTATTCAGGATTTTCCCGATCCCGATCGGAATATGCAGCCAGATCGAAGAGGCACGACCACCCGCTTCGAGCAGCAGTACCCGCAGGTCCGGATCCTCGCTCAAGCGGTTGGCGATTACCGCGCCGGCCGACCCCGCCCCCACGACGATATAGTGGTACGCCTTAGCCAATGGACCAGCCCTGAACCCCGAGTTGTGAATCACGACCCGTGCCCCGGTGGTGGAGGCGTAGGGCCACGGAAGAGCCCGCCACGCCGCCGTCCATGTCCACGCGCCGCGCCCGTCGGGACAACCGCCTTGTCACAGGGACCGGTCCGCCCAGGCCTGGTGGCTCATTCGTAGGACTTGTACTTGTCCAGGAAGCGGACCGGCTTCTTGAGCGCATCGCGGCGAAACGGGTCGCCGAGCTCCCGTGTCACCATTACTTCCAGAACGGTGGTCTTGCCGTCGCGCTGGGCGTCGCAGGCCTCGCGCAGCGCGGGCCCGACGTCCTCGACCCGTTCCACGCGCACGCCCCGGGCGCCCATTGCTCCGGCGATCTCCGACCAGTTGGACCCGCCGATCTCGGACCCGACGAAGCGGCGCCCGTAGAAATCGACCTGGTTCTTCTTCTCCGCTCCCCACTGGCCGTTGTTGAACACCACCGCGGTGACCGGAATGTTTTCGCGTACGCAGGTCAGTGTCTCCATCATGCTCATGCCCCAGGCACCGTCGCCGACATACGCCACCGCCGGGCGCTCCGGAGCCCCGACCTTGGCGCCGATGATTGTCGGGAACGCATAGCCGCAGTTGCCGAAGCTCATGGCCGCGAAAAAGCTGTTGGGCCGTTCGAAACGCAGGTAGGAGTTGGAGACCGAGCAGATGTTGCCGATGTCCGTGGACACCATGGCGTCTCCCGGCATGGCATTTTCCAGCTCCCGCAGCATCTGCCGGGGATGCATGTGCGGGCTGTCGTCCGCGATCTCCCGGCTCCAGTCATCGACCTCGTGGGTCCAGCGGTCCAGCTCGGCTTCCCAGGCTTCCTTCTGGCGCCGGATTTCCGCCAGACGCTCCTCGCGGTTGGCGTGGCCGGCAAGCTCACGGTCACCCAGGCGGGCGGTGATGGTTTCGGCGGCGGCGCGTGCGTCGCCGAAGATATCCACGTCGGTCGGCTTGACCAGTCCCAGCATATGAGGGTCGTTGTCGATCTGGATGATGCGGGCGTTTTCCGGCCAGTAATCCAGGCCGTGCTGGGGCAGGGTGCCGAACGGCCCGAGCCTGGTGCCCAGGGCCACCACCACGTCGGCCTGGCTGATCAGCTTCATGCCGGCCTTCGAGCCCTGGTATCCCAGGGGGCCGGCCCACAGCTCGTGCGAGGACGGAAAGGAGTCATTGTGCAGATAGGAGTTCACCACCGGCGCGCCGAGTCGTTCCGCCAGGCGAACGACGGCTTCGACGCCGCCTTCGCCCGACATGATCACGCCGCCGCCGGAGATGATCACCGGAAACTTCGCCTGCGCCAGAAGCTCGGCGGCCTGCTCGAGGCTTTTCTCGCCCCCGGCGCCGTGCTCGATCCGCTTCGGACCAGGAATCTCCACATCGATCTCGCCGTAGAAGTGATCACGCGGGATGTTCAGCTGCGTGGGGCCGCGGTCGTTGACGGCGCGGTTGAAGCAGCGGCCGGTGAACTCCGCCATCCGGTCCGGGCGCATCACGTGGCCCTGGTACTTGGTGATCCGGGAGAAGATGGGCAGCTGCTCGGTTTCCTGGAATCCACCCAGGCCGATGCCGCCGGAGCCCGTCTCGGGGGTCACGGCGACGACCGGCGAGTGCGCCCAGTAGGCAGCGGCGATGGCGGTGACGAAGTTGGTCACCCCGGGGCCGTTCTGCGCGATGCATACGCCGTGACGCCCGGTAACGCGCGCGAAGCCGTCCGCCATATGCGCAGCGCCCTGCTCATGGACAGTAGGGATGAAACGGATGCCCGCCGGCTCGAAAATGTCGAGCGCGTCCATGTACGCCGAGCCCACGATGCCGAATATGTTGGTGACGCCGTGCGCCACCATGGTTTCGACGAAAGCCTCGCTGGGGGTCATCTGTGTCATGGAGTGGTTCCTCTGTTCAAATTGATGAGTCTGTGTCGTTGGGCAAAACCTAGGAGACAGGCGAGACTTGGGCTAGCCCCAGTTCGCAACTGCCGCTTGGACCAGCGCGTCAAAAGCCGGCTGCCGGCTCAAGGGCAGAGCTCTTCCACGATGGCCGCGAGCTTTTCCACGCCCGGCTCGATGAGATCCTCCGAAATGGCGGAGAAGCCGAGGCGGAAGAAATTGAGCGGCGGGTCGTCCGAATGAAACGATACGTCGCCCGGTTCGATGAATATGCTTTCCTCCGCCGCCCGGC
>JBEPXV010000380.1:0-3026 GCA_041641695.1 Gammaproteobacteria bacterium
GGTGATGGTGCCCGAGACCATCACCGGCAGCCGCAGGTCGTGGTTCTCGAAACAGTCCTCGATGGCGTACAGCGCCGCCTTGGCGTTGAGTGTGTCGAACACCGTCTCCACGAGTATCAGATCCACGCCGCCATCGACCAGGCCGCGCATCGCTTCCCCGTAGGCTTCGTGCAGCTCGTCGAAGGTGACGTTGCGGAATCCCGGGTCGTTGACATCCGGCGATATGGACGCCGTCCGGCTCGTGGGTCCGAGGACGCCGGCCACGTAGCGCGGCTGGCCCGGGGTCGCGCTCGCCGCGGCATCCACCGCCTCGCGGGCAATCCGCGCCCCTTCGCGGTTGAGCTCGTAGACCAGCTCCTGGAGGCCGTAGTCAGCCTGGGAGATGGACGTGGCATTGAAAGTATTGGTCTCCGTGATGTCGGCGCCCGCCTCGAGAAAATCGTCGTGGATACGGCGGATCAGGTCCGGCTGCGTCAGATTCAGCAGATCGTTGTTGCCGCGCAGCTCACCGGGATGATCGGCGAACCGCTCGCCCCGGTAATCGTTCTCCTCAAGCTTATGGTTCTGGATCGTGGTGCCCATCGCGCCGTCGAGCACCAGAATGCGTTCGGCGAGCGCGTTTTTCAGTTCCTGCATACTCTTCTCCCCTGCGGGATTGTTGTGTTGGTTCGTCATGCCCGGGCTCGCTGCTCGATCGATTCGACTGTGGCTTCCGGCTCCACCGGGCGCATGCCCAGCATGTGGCACACGGCATAGGTGAGCTCGGCCCGGTTCAGGGTGTAAAAATGGAATTCATGCACCCCCTGCTCGCGCAGACGCGCGCACTGCTCGGCAGCCACCGTTGCCGCCACCAGGCGGCGCGTGTCCGGGTCCTCGTCCAGCCCGTCAAACAGCTCCCGCACCCACTTGGGCACGTCGGCGCCGCACATGGCGGCGAAACGCAGCAGGCCGTTGACGTTGGAAACCGGCATGATCCCCGGCACCACGGGCACGTCGATGCCCGCGTCCCGCACCCGGTCCATGAAGCGGAAGAAGACATCATTGTCGAAGAAGAACTGGGTGATGGCACGCACCGCGCCGGCGTCGATCTTGCGCTTGAGGTTGTCGATGTCCGCCTGCGGCGACTTGGCGTCCGGATGCACCTCCGGGTAAGCCGCCACGCTCAGCTCGAAGGGCGCCACCTGCTTCAGACCGGCCACCAGATCGGCGCCGGAGGTATAACCGCCCGGGTGCGGGCGATACTCCGTCTCCCCGCCCGGCGGGTCGCCGCGCAGGGCGACGATATGGCGGATGCCCGCCTCCCAGTAGCGGCGCGCGACCTCGTCCACTTCGGCGCGGGTGGCCGCGACGCTCGTCAGGTGCGCGGCCGCGTCCAGCGGCGTCTCCTCGAGAATGCGCCGCACGGTCCGGTGCGTGCGCTCCCGGGTGCCGCCGCCCGCGCCGTAGGTCACCGATACGAACCGCGGCCGCAGCACGGCCAGGCGCTCGATCGATTCCCACAGCGTTTGCTCGGCCTTCGCCGTCTTGGGCGGAAAGAACTCGAAGGACACGGAAAGATCCGTGTCGGGCGGCGTCGCCATTGCAGGCACGCCGGAGGACGCCCGCCACGGCAGGTGCGCGGGATAGTACGTCTCGTTGTTCTTGCCGGTGGTGGTCAAGCAACCTCCTTCGTCAGGTCGTTCTCGGGTTCATTGGCCGCGGCCTTCTTGCCCGCCGGCCACAGGGAAACGGTCAGGGTCTGACCCGCGCCGGGGTCTCCGGCCAGTTGAACGACCGGTTCGATGTCGAGCCCGGCGTCCCGGCACCAGCCGGTGACCGCCTCGTCGGGCAGGCCGAGCCGGCGGTGCGCATGCTCGGTACGCAGTGCCTCCAGCTCGTGCGGCGCGAAATCCACGATCAGGATCCGGCCGCCGGGACGCAGCACCCGCGCCGCCTCGGCTATGGCGGCGCGTGGATACTCGAGGTAGTGAAGCACCTGGTGGATGGCAACGACGTCCGCGGCCTCGTTCGCCACCGGGAGCTCGTAGAGGTTGCCGTGCCGCACCGAGCAGTTGCGGATATTCGCCCTGTGCAGGCGGGCTCTCGCTACGTCGAGCATCGCGTGGCTGAGGTCGAAACCCACGCCCCGCTCCACCCGTGAGGCGAACACCTCCAGGATCCGTCCCGTGCCCGTGCCAAGGTCCAGGAAATCGCCAATGGCTTTGTCGCCGACGGCCTCGAGCATGGCGTCCTCCACGGCGGACTCCGGGAGATACAGGGAACGGATACGGTTCCAGCGCGGCGCCATTTCCTGGAAGTAACGGGCCGCCGCCTGCTCGCGCGTCCGGCGGACTTCTTCCAGGCGCCCCATGTCGTCCGCAAGCGCGGCGTCGTCGGCGGGTATGAGCGGCAGCAGCGAATGGGCGACTTCCGCCGATCCGCCGGTTTCGGCCAGCCGATAGAACACACGCGCGCCCTCCCGGAAGCGCTCCAGCAGGCCCGCTTCGCACATCACCTTGAGATGCCGGCTGACCCGGGGCTGGCTCTGCGCGAGGACCTGGGTCAGCTCGCTGACCGTCAGCTCATTCTCCGCGAGTACCGCCACAATGCGCAGCCGGGTCGGCTCGGCCGCGGCGCGCAGGGCTGTTAGCAAGGGTTCCAGACCAGGTACCTCCTCCAGGGTATTGATCTGGCATTATATAAACATATCTTTATGTCTTTTACAATTCACGAAAGTGGACACATAAGTGGGAAGAAAACCCGACGAATAGAGTCATTCCAGCGACGAAGTGGGGAAGAAGTCGCCGACGGAAGATATTGGCAACGGGCGTCGCGTGCCTATGCGGACCGTCGTCGATTGCCGAGACCGTTCTTGGGGGCACCAACCGACCGGGATTCACCCGGTCTTCGGTGTGGAGCACAACTTACCCGGGCAGGTGAGCCGAACGCATGCAGAGATAGTCGAGGACGAGGGTGGCGGCGGCCAGGGCGGTGATCTCGGCGTGGTCGTAGGACGGGGCCACTTCCATCATGTCCATGCCGACGAA
>JBEPXV010000381.1:0-3012 GCA_041641695.1 Gammaproteobacteria bacterium
TCCACCAGTGCTTCCGCTCCCGCCGACGCGGTGAAGTAGCTGGACGCGGCCGTAATCCGGGCGGCAATCTCCGGCTGCATTACGAAATTGATCCACTTGTAGGCGGCCTCGTCGTTCTCGCCCCTGGCGGGCAGCACGAAGGTGTCGATCCAGCCCAGCGCGCCGGAAGCCGGGGCGACGAAGTTGACCTCCGGGTTCTCGGCATTGAGCTTCCAGCCGCCGGCGTCCCAGCCCATGGCGGCGGTGACCTCGCCGGTCTGCACCAGCGACAGGAGCTGGTCACTGCCGGTCCAGTAGGTCTTCACGTTGGGCTTGCAGTCGATCAGCTTCTCCTCGACCTTGTCGAGGATCGCCTGGTAGGCCGCCTCGTCGTCGTAGGCCGCAAAGGGATTCTCGCCCATGGAAAAGGCAAAGCCGATCAGCGTCGGCCGCGCCAGGCGATAGCTGACGCTGCCCGCCACGCTGTCGTCGCACAGATCAACGTAGTCCTTCACCGTGTCCCGGGCGGAGTCGTGGAGGATCAGGCCGCTCGTGCCCCAGATATGCGGCACGCCGTACACCTCCCCATCGAGCGTGGTCGACTCGCGGGTGGCATCCAGCATCGACGGCGTCATCTGCGCGGTGTCGATCTGCGACATGTCGATGGGCTTGTAGATACCGAACTGCCGCTGCGCGCCGACGATGCGGTCCTGGCTCGGCTGGGCCAGGTCGAAGCCCGCGCCTCCCGTCGCCCGCAGCTTGGAGATCATGTCCTCGTTGTTGGACAGGGTCACCTCCACACTGATGCCGGTGGCCTCCTCGAACTCGGCCACAATGTCGTCGGGCGCATAGTCGCTCCAGGTGAGCAGCCGCAGGGTGTCCGCCCGCGCAACGGTGGTCAGCACCAGCAGCGCAGCGCCGAGGACCAGAAAGATGCTGTTTCGATACCAATCGCTGTTTGTTGTCATAATTGAGCCTCCTGTATAAAACATCGCCGGCCGGCCGCGATCCGCATGCGACGGGGAGCTGGACTGGACGGCATTAGTAACGACCATTGGAACGAACCGTTGGGACGTGGGCCAGGCTCCGGATGTCGATTTGGTGGACAGCCGTGAGTCTAAACCAGGTTACCGCAAATGCGAAGCGGATGCTCCGCGTCCGGAGAGGATTGGCCGGCGGCCGGACCACTGGAATCGGCTTCAGCCCGATATGCACATGCCCGGGCATCGTCCTTCGCTGGACCGGCACAGTGAATGGATGGTCCCGATGCCTTCTCGTGGGCCGGGCCATAATCATACGGGAGCGGGCGCTGCCGGATGCTTTTTTTCAGTCGCTCCCCGATACTCGCTTGGTGGAAAAGCATCCGGCAGCGCCCTTGTGGTGATTCGAGGGAGGCGGCGAGGTTTTGCGGCGGCAGAAAGAGGCGCTCGTAGTCGACGGCCCATTCATCGTAGTACTCGGCAAGCTCGTCGACGCTCCTGGACTGGTAGGCACGGTGGAGCTGGCGAGTATCTTCGGGCGGCGGTTGATCGTTGCTCAGGAAAGACTCCTTGGAGATGGGTCGCGGAGGACGGAAATTGGGGGTTGCCGCCTGGAATATGACATCGTAGCGGAAGAACACTGATTCCCGGGCTCTACCTTCCACCCGGGTTATCCGGCTTCGAAGGGCCTGGTGGTGGATGCACCTGACGCTCCATTGTCGCTGCCGACAGAGCCCGTTTTCGATGTGCTGCACTCGGCCATGGGCTTCGCGCGTATCCGGGCCTCGCGCCAGATGGTGTACACCCCTGCTCCCACGATCAGCGCCGCGCCGGCCAGCATCAACGGATCCGGACGTTCGCCGAAGACCAGGGCGCCCAGGATCATCGCGAATACCAGGCGGGTGTAGCGGAACGGGACGACGACGGCCACCTCGCCCGTCCGCGTGGCCCCCACGAGCGCGTAATAGCCGATACCGCCGACAACAAAGGCGCCGGCGAGCCGGACCAGGTCGGGCGCCGCGGGTATCACGGGAGCGGTGCCCATTGCCAGCATCACCAGAAGCCCGGTCGGTATGAGCGTGGCAAATGCCCAGGCTGCGAGCTGCATGCCGGTGACGTCCGCCGGTATCGCGCGGCTCGCGAGGTCGCGCAAGGCCACCGCGGCCACCGCGACGACGGCCAGAAGCGAAGCCGGCATGAACCCGGCCATGCCGGGCTGAATGATCAGCAGCACCCCGACGAATCCGACCCCGATCGCGGTCCAGCGGCGCCAGCCCACGGTCTCGCCGAGGAACAGCGCGGCGCCCAGGGTAAGCGCCAGCGGCGTCGTCTGAAGGATAGCCGAGGCGCTGGAGAGCGTGGTCAGCACGATCGCTGTGACGAAGCTGACCGCCGCGATGCCTTCCGCCAGGTTGCGCAGCATCACGGGACGCGAGAGCAAGGCTGGCGACACCAGGCGCCGCCCACGCACGATCGAGAGCATGCCGAAATTGAGGGCGCCGCCGCAGCCGATCAGGGCGATCACCTGCCCCATCGGCAGCGAGCCCGCCAACTGCTTGATCAACACGTCCTCCAGCGCGAAACCGAACATCGCGGCAACCATCAACAGGCTTCCACGCAGGTTCTCCATCAGCTTGCATCTCCAGGGGTCCGAAAAGGACCGCACAGGGTACGCCGTTCGGTCGTTTGCCGGAAGATGCCACTGGATCATTGAAGGGATCGATCCTGCTGGCTGCAGGGCCTTTGTGGTTCAGCGGACCGGGGCTCACCTCGTGTAACATTGGTGAATCCATCAATCCTGATTGGATCGTTGATGCGTCGAAGAGAATGCTGCCCGTCCGGGCACGGGTCCACAGCATATTCGAGCATAAAATCATTATTGGCTATACAGGAGGGATATCATCATGCTTAAGATCTGGGGGCGCAATTCGTCATCGAACGTGCAGATCGTAATGTGGGCCGTGGCCGAGCTCGGGCTCGAGCACCAACGGGTCGACTGGGGCGGCGCGTTCGGCGGCAACAACGATCCCGAATACCGGGAAATGAACCCGAA
>JBEPXV010000382.1:0-3003 GCA_041641695.1 Gammaproteobacteria bacterium
CAGTATCAGGCAATGCCTCGCCGGATGACCGGCTCCTGCGGCGCGTCGCCCACAATGATCCAGAAACCGTGCCTGCACAATAACAACCACCGGACCAGCGCTCGGACCAGGCCCGGGACACGTCCCGCCCGCCGGCGAGCAGTATGCTGAAGACCTTCCTGTTGCCTGTCCTGCGCGGCTGCGGCCAGATGTTGTTCCAGCCGTCGGCCCGCACCGGCACTGTGTTCCTGGCGCTCATTGTGTGGCAGTCAACGAGCGCCCTGCTCATGTGCCTGGCCGGCGTGCTGGGTGCGACGCTGATCGCCTATGTGATGGAGCACCCGGACCGGGTCTACTTCGAGGGGCAGGGCGGCTTCAATGGCGGGCTGTTGGGTCTGGCGCTGTCGGCATTCTGCGAATACTCCGGCGAATTGCTCCTGGTGGGATTCGCAGGGGGAGCCGCTGCGGGCCTGGTTCGATTTGCGCTGCTCAGGCTGCTGCCGGTACCGCCGTTCACTGCCCCGTTTATCATCGCGGCCTGGCCGGCATTCCTGGCATGCGGGGCGCTGCCGGACCCGGCTGCGCTCGAGCCGGCGTCGACGGGGGTGTGGCACGGCATCGCTCCGGCCACCAGCGCCTCACAGGTGCTGTTCCTTGTGGAGCCCTGGACCGGCGTACTGGTATTCGCCGCGGTGTGGCTGCATTCGGCGCGTGCCGCGCTGTGGATCGCCGGGGCCTCGCTGGTGGCATGGTTGACCGCCGTGTTGTTCGATCTGCCGGACGGATTGATCGCTGCCGGAATGCTCGGCTACAACGGCCTGATTCTTGCCGCCGCCTTGCAGCACCGCGCCACCCGCCTGTCCCTGTTCACGGGCGGAGTCGCGCTCTCCGTGGGGCTGACATACTGGTTCCTGCAGTCGGGCACAACGCCCTTGTCCGCTCCGTTCGTGCTCTCCGCCTGGCTGGTAATCGCCGTGGAACGGGGTCTGGCCCGCCGCGCCCGGGCGCCGGGCGAATAAGCCGCGAACGTACGGCCATCCGGCCGGTCGGCCCGCAACAGTACCCGGATCACTTACTTCGGGCGGCGGGCGAACAGGTTGGTCATTTCGTAGGCGATGGTCGCGCCGGCCAGTGCCGTGATCTCCGCGTGGTCATAAGCCGGAGCCACCTCCACGATATCCGCGGCGACGAGGTTCAGTCCCGCCATGCCGCGGAATATGTGCAGAAGCTCCCGCGTGGTCATGCCGGCGACCTCCGGCGTGCCGGTCCCCGGGGCGTGAGCGGGGTCCAGGACGTCTATATCAATGGACAGGTACAGCGGCTGCCTGCCGACGCGGTGCCGTATCCGCTGCACGACGGTATCCAGGCCTTCGGACTGGAGCTCGTCGCAGTGCACCACCTTGAACCCGAGCTCGGCGTCGCGCCTGAGATCGTCGCGGCTGTACAGCGGCCCGCGGATACCGATGTGCATGGACGCGCGGTCCAGGAACAGACCTTCCTCCGCCGCCCGCCGGAACGGTGTCCCGTGGGTATATGGTGCGCCGAAGTAGGTATCCCAGGTGTCGAGGTGGGCGTCGAAATGCACCAGCGCGACGGGCCCGTGATGTTCGTGAACGGCGCGCAGCAGCGGCACGGCAATCGTATGATCACCGCCGAGGCTGACGATACCCGACGATACCCGGCCGATCAGCTCGGTGGCCCCGGCCCGGATCTGCTCGATCGCCTCGTCGATGTTGAAGGGATTGCAGGCAATGTCGCCGGCGTCGGCGACCTGCTGCGCGGCGAACGGCTCCGTGTCATAACCGGGGTGGAACCGGGTCCGCAGATGACGTGATGCCTGGCGGATGGCTTGGGGACCGAAACGGGCGCCGGGCCGGTAGCTGGTGCCCGCATCGAATGGGATACCGACCATCGCGACGTCGCAGCGCGGCACGTCGCGCAGCTCCGGCAGGCGGGCAAAGGTGGACGGTCCCGCGAAGCGGGGTACCGTGGTGCCGTCCACCGGCTGAATCGGCTGGTCGTCGTCCGCCATGATGCCTTCCGAGTATAACGGATGGGCGGCGCCACGGTGTTACCGGAACAACACCTCCACCTGGGCAACGCGCGGATCCCCGGCAACGGCCTGGCGCAGGCGCCTGGCGGCATCGTCGGCCTGTCCGACGTCGGGGAAGGATTCCAGCGGCAGGTGCACCTCGACATGCAGCTTGCCATCGAGGTAATGATAGACCCTGCGCGTGATCAGCCGGGCCTCGGGAACCTGCGCCCAGTACTCGTCCAGCAATGCGTCGGCGTCCGGGCGCAGCGGCAGGTGGGCCGACCGTTGATAGGCCTCGTCGTCCTCGGCGTCGATATGGATCGTTATGTCGGTGATGTTCGAGTGTTCGTTGCGCAGGCGATGGCGAACCGCTTCCCCTATCCGATGACCCTCGGACACGCTGAGCTTAGGGTCCACCATCACGTGGCCGTCCAGGTAGACCTCGTTGCCCATGCGCCGGGTGCGCAGATCGTGGGCGTCACGGACCCCGTCCACGTTCTTCACCGTCTGCTCGATCTCCCGGACCTTGCCCGGATCCACGCCGGTATCGATGAGATCCTGGACGCCGCCCCAGGCCATCCTGCCCCCCATCCAGATGATCATGGCCGCCACGACGATCGCGGCCAGAGCGTCGAGATAGGTATAGCCGGCGATGGTTCCCGCGACGCCGATGATCACCACGATCGAGGACAGGGCGTCGGAGCGGCTGTGCCAGGCGTTGCCGCGCAGCAGCTCGGAGTCCAGCTGGTTGGCGACATGCATGGTGTACCGGAAGATCGCTTCCTTGCTCAGCACCGAGAATCCGGCCACCATGAGGGCAGCCAGCCCGGGTGTTGGTACGTCTCCGCCCAGGGTCGTCTGCGCCGCGTCCCAGGCGATGCTCACGGCGACCGCCGCCAGGGCCACGCCCAGAACGATGGTCGCCAGGGTTTCTATGCGCTGATGACCGTAGGGATGATCGGCATCCGGCGCGCGGCTGGCTTCGCGGG
>JBEPXV010000383.1:0-2998 GCA_041641695.1 Gammaproteobacteria bacterium
GTCCAGGGCGTGGGCTGGCTCACCAGCGAGGAGCTGTGGTGGAACGAGCGGGGCGAGCTGAAGACCCACGCGCCCTCGACCTACAAGATTCCCACCAGCTCGGATCTGCCGGTGGACTTCCGGGTGCGCCTGCTGGAGTCGGCGGCGAACCGGGAGGAGACCATTCATCGCTCCAAGGCGGTGGGCGAGCCGCCGCTGATGCTGGCCCTGTCGGTGTTCTTCGCCATCAAGGACGCCGTGGCCGCCGCGGCCGGCTACCGCCACAGCCCGCACCTCGACGCGCCGGCCACGCCCGAGCGGGTGCTGGCCGCCGTCGAGCAGCTCGGCGCGCGGGAAGCCCGGAGGCGGACCGGATGAGCGACTGGCTGACCGGCCTGGCGGATTTGAACCGGCGCGGCGAGCCCGCGGTGCTGGCGACCGTGGTCGAGAGCCGCGGCTCGACGCCCCGGGAGCCCGGCGCCCGGATGACCGTGGGGCTCTCGGAGGTTCGGGACACCATCGGCGGCGGGCAGCTCGAGCACGCGGCCATCGAGAGCGCGCGCCTGCTGCTGGAGACCGGCGGCGACGGCTATACCAACAGCGTGGAACGCCACGTGCTCAACCCGCGGCTCGGCCAGTGCTGCGGCGGCACCGCCCGGATTCTGCTGGAACGGATCCCCGGTGGCCCGCAGGCCTGGCTCGATGCCCTGGTCGCGGCGCGGCGTGCCCGCAGGCCGGTGATCACAGCAACGCGAGTGGGCGGTGCCGGCAAACAGGTGGTGGACAATCGGGAAATGCTGTCCGGCGATGCGGCGGACGGTGTTGTCCGGGCACTGGCGGCCCGGGCCCGGAACACCGGCGCGCCGGTTTACGATCACGCAACGGGATGGTTCATCGATCCAATCGCGCCGCCGGATTTCGATATCGTGCTGTTCGGCGCCGGCCACGTGGGCAGGGCCGTCGCGGGGGTGCTCGCCACGCTGCCCTGCAGTCTCACCTGGGTGGACAGCCGGCCGGACCAGTTCCCCGCCGAGCCGGACACCGGCGTGCGCACCGAGACGGTGCAGCGGCCGGAAACCCGGGTGGACGACTGTCCGTCCGGCGCGTTCTATCTGGTCATGACCCACAGCCACCAGCTCGACTTCGACATTTGCGAACGGATCCTGGCGCGCGGCGACTTCGCGTACTGCGGCCTGATCGGTTCCACCGCGAAGCGGCGAAGCTGCGAGAAGCGGCTCAGGCTGAAGGGGATTACGGAATCAATGTTGAATCGGTTAACCTGTCCCATTGGCGTGGCGGGCATCAGCGGCAAGCGGCCGGCGGAGATCGCCGTGGCCGTGGCCGCGGAGGTCCTGCAGGTTCACGAGAGCGCGAAGGCCGCCGAGATTGAGATGGCTGAGCATGGGATATCGTAGAGATACATCGTGGTGTTATTCCGAAGGTCCCCTCTCCCCCTGTGGGGGAGAGGGTGTTGTTCGTGTAACTGCTGCTAGTCGAGGGTGCCGCTTTTCCTTGACGGGCGAGGGTGATGTATCGTGCCGCACTTCGCGTCTTTCCGCATAACTGACAACCAAGAACAACAATGACGGAAAACGATTCGTCCAGGACTCCGCGTCTCGAGCTGCGCGGTATTCGCAAGGTGTATCCGGCGGTAGTCGCCAATGACGGCGTGGACCTCGAGGTTTACCCGGGGGATATCCATGCCGTGGTTGGAGAGAACGGCGCCGGCAAGAGCACCCTGATGAAGATCGTCTACGGCGTGACCAGGCCTGACGCCGGCACGATCCACTGGGAGGGCGCGCCGGTTCAGATCAACCGCCCGGCCGAGGCGCGCCGGCTCGGCATCGGCATGGTGTTCCAGCACTTCTCGGTGTTCGAAACGCTCACCGTCGCGCAGAACATCGCCCTGGGCATGGAGGGGCGTTATCGCCTCGCCGAGCTGTCCGAGCGCATCAGCTCGGTGTCCGAGCGCTACGGCCTGCCCCTCGACCCGGAGCGCTCGGTGCACAGCCTGTCGGTGGGCGAGCGCCAGCGCGTGGAGATCGTCCGCTGCCTGCTGCAGGCGCCCCGGCTGTTGATCATGGACGAGCCCACCTCCGTGCTGACCCCCCAGGCGGTAACCCGGCTCTTCGATACCCTGCGGCGGCTGGCGGAGGAGGGCTGCAGCATTCTTTACATCAGCCACAAGCTCGAGGAGATCCGCGAGCTGTGCGACACCGCCACCGTGATGCGCCTGGGCCGGGTGACCGGCGTGGTGGACCCGAAGAAGGAAGGCACGGCCGGTCTGGCACGGATGATGATCGGTCGCGAGCTGCCCGTGTGCGAGCACCACGCGCCGAAGCGCGGCGGCGACGAGCGGCTGGTGGTGGAGGATCTGTCCACGACGTCGGATGACCCGTTCGGCACCACCCTGAAAAATGTCTCGTTCACGGTCCGGGGCGGTGAGATCGTCGGGATCGCCGGCATCTCGGGCAACGGCCAGCAGGAGCTGTTGAAGGCCATCAGCGGCGAGGCGCCCCTGCCGTCGTCCCAGGCGTCCGCCGTTCGTATCGACGGCAGACCGGTCGGCCACCTCGGTGCCTGGGAGCGGCGCGACCTGGGTCTGACCTTCGTGCCCGAGGAGCGCCTGGGGCGGGGAGCGGTGCCGCCGATGAGCCTGAACGAGAATGCCCTCTTGACGACCCATCGCAAGGACATGGTGCGCTACGGGCTCATCAACCGGTCCCGGGTCCGGGAGTTCGCCGAGCAGTGCGTGCGGGACTTCGATGTCCGCTGCGCGGGCACGCATGCCGCGGCTAAGAGCCTGTCCGGCGGCAATCTGCAGAAGTTCATCGTGGGCCGGGAGATGAGTCAGCAGCCGGAGGTCCTGGTGGCCGCGCAGCCCACCTGGGGGGTGGACGTTGGCGCGGCCGCCGCCATCCGCCAGGCACTGATCGACCTGCGCGGCGAGGGTGCCGCGGTGCTGGTGGTGTCCGAAGAGCTGGATGAGCTGTTCGAGATCTGTGACCGCATCGTCGTT
>JBEPXV010000384.1:0-2995 GCA_041641695.1 Gammaproteobacteria bacterium
GCCCGGTCGGGTTCAAGAACGGCACCGACGGCAACCTCAGGATCGCCGTGGACGCGGTCAACGCCGCCGCCCGGCCCCACCATTTCCTGTCGGTGACCAAGGAAGGCCGCACGGCGATTTTCTCCACGGGGGGCAACCAGGACTGCCACGTGATCCTGCGCGGCGGCCGGCAACCCAACTACGACGCGGACAGTGTCGAGGCGGCAGCCGCGGAGCTGGAGAAGTCCGGCGTGAGCCCCGGACGGATCATGATCGATTTCAGCCATGCCAACAGCCGCAAGCAGCCGCGCAGGCAGGTCGACGTGGCGGAGGATGTCATGGGACAGCTCAGGGAAGGAGAAGACCGCGTCATGGGCGCAATGATCGAGAGCCACCTGGTCGAGGGCCGCCAGGACGTCAGACGCGGAGAAGCATTGATTTACGGCCAGAGCATCACCGACGCCTGTCTCGGATGGGACGACACCGCCGCACTGTTGAAACGACTCGCGGAATCCGTTAAAAGTCGCCGCGCGCGGCGAGACGCCGCTTAACGCCTTCCCGGCACGATTGGATCGCGCGGGCCGGCGCGCAACCGGCCGGCCGGATCCGGTATTTTCATGAATCAGGAGAGAACTGCATGATCAGGCCCCACGGCGCTGAACAATTGAACCCCTTGTACGTTCAGGATGAGGGCGAGAGGACGGCCCTGGCGAGCGAAGCCGGCGGCCTGCCGTTCCTGGCACTGTCCTCGGGCGCTGCCGCGAACGCGGTGATGCTCGGGGCGGGCTACTTCAACCCCCTGACCGGGTACATGAACAAGGCGGATGCCTTGTCGGTCTGCGACCACATGCGCACCATCGCCGGCCTGTTCTGGCCCGTGCCGGTTCTCAATCTGGTCCCCGACGCGTCGGGGATCGAAACGGGCCGCCGGATCGCTCTGCGGGATCCCAACGTGGCCGGCGAGCCGGTTCTCGCCGTCATGGATGTCGAGGCCGTGGAGCAGCTGTCGGATCAGGAGCTGGCGTACATGGCGGAGCAGGTCTTCGGTACCCGTGATCCGGAGCATCCCGGGGTGGCGACGTTCCTGGGCTCGGGGCGATACTGTGTTTCCGGTCCGATCCGCGTGCTGGGCTACAGTTATTTCCAGGCGGAGTTCCCGGAAACGTTCCGCACCGCGGTCGAGATCCGCGCGGAGATCGCCGAGCGGGGCTGGGAGAAGGTGGTGGCGTTCCAGACCCGGAATCCCATGCACCGCGCGCACGAGGAACTGTGCAAGATGGCGATGCGCGATGTGGGCGCTGACGGCTGCGTGATTCACATGCTGCTCGGCAAGCTGAAGCCCGGCGACATTCCGGCATCGGTGCGTGACGCGGCGATTCGCAAGATGGCCGAGGTGTACTTTCCGCCCAACAGCGTGATGATCACCGGCTACGGTTTCGACATGCTGTACGCGGGTCCGCGCGAGGCCGTCCTGCACGCCATTTTCCGGCAGAACATGGGCGCGACGCACTTGATTGTCGGCCGCGATCATGCCGGGGTGGGGGATTACTACGGGCCGTTCGAGGCGCAGGAGATTTTCGACAGCGATGTGCCCGCGGATGCCCTGCAGATCGAGATCTACAAGGCCGACCACACCGCCTATTCCAGGAAGCTGGACCGTGTGGTCATGATGCGTGATGCGCCCGACCACACGACGGAGGATTTCGTGCTGTTGTCCGGCACCCGGGTGCGGGAGTTGCTGGGCTCGGGCGTTGCGCCGCCGCCGGAGTTCTCCCGCCCGGAGGTGGCCCGGATCCTGATGACGTATTACCAGTCCATGGCGGAGAACTGAGCAGCACTCACTTCCGGTCCCGATATCGCGATATCTATATCTATAGGGGCGGCTCTTCGCCGAGCCGATACGGCAAAGGAATGGTTTCGGTGCCTTCTGGTGCATTGCTCCATCAGCATACGGGAGCGCCCTGGAGATTATTTGAGGCAGGCGGCGAGGTTCTACGCCGGCCCGCTCCGATTCAGCGAAATTCCTACATGGAAAAGTCGCTGGATCCGCCCCAGCGGCTGCGGCGGCGGCCGCCGACCTTGGGCAGGATAATACCCACCACGACGCCGAGGATCAGGACGGCCGCGCCGGCCATGAACCATTTTTTGTCGGAGTTGTTTTCCAGCTCCCGGTTCCGCACGCGGAGCTCGTCGAGCTCCGTGGTGAGCTTGTTCACCCGCTGCAGGGCCTCGTCCCGCTCGTCGATCAGTGATACGACGTTGGATGCGTTCTCCCTGACGGTATCCAGTTGCTGCGACAGCTGGACGTTCTCGAATTCCAGGCTGTCGTATTGCAGCTTCAGGGCCTGGTATTCGCTCCTCAGCTCATCCAGCTCCTTCTGGGTGTCGTTGTCCGACTGCGCGCGCAGCTCCTCGAGCTCCGCCCGGGCCTCGGCGAGCTGTACCTGGGCGGGTTTCTCGCTGATCAGGTAGCGTGTCAGGGCGTAGCCCTCGGTGCCCTCGGGTGTCCGGACCCGCGAGTAGCCGGTGTCGGAGTTCTCACTCAGCACTTCCACCTGGGTCCCCGAAGGCAGCGATTCGAGTACGCGGTAACCGGAGTCTTCGCCGCTGCGTACCGTAATGGTGAGATCGTCGGTGACGTACCGGCTTTCCGCCTGGGCGAGGCCGGTCAATGTGACGAGAACGATAGCCGCTGCAATTAGGAAAGATACTTTCAAGTCGAGTCGTAGTCGGCCCGGTGGGCCAGGGTTTCAGAGGGCGGCAATTGTTCCAGATGCCTTGTCATGGTGGCAAGCTGAAATTCAGCGCGCTTTTTGGGACAGGTATCGCTCAACGATGCCGCGGCCTGCCGGTGTTGACCGGGCCAGCCAGAGAGTGCGCAGCCGTTCGTGGTCCGCACGCGGCAGGCCCAGGCCGGCGCGGGTGCGGCGCAGCCGGGAACCGAGCTGCTCGAGGGCGATGCCCGCGCTGACGGACAGGTTCAGGCTCCGGGTAAAGCCTTGCATGGGGATGGCGA
>JBEPXV010000385.1:0-2983 GCA_041641695.1 Gammaproteobacteria bacterium
GAAACCCCGAATCCCGCCTGAACCTGCTGGGTATCGTCGTCCGTGGCATCGTCCACGGAGAAGCTGCTCAGGCCGGCCGATACGTACGGCCGCAACGCGCCGGTGCCGAAGAACCGGTATCCGTTGACGGCGAACACATCGGTGTCGACGTTGTCGCTCAGATCGGTCCCGAAGCTCGCGTCGGCCGCCCAGAACTCATCGAACTGATAGCCAAGGATCAGGCTGCCTATCTTGGACGAGTGGCCGGGCGAAGACGTCGGTACGCCCGGCACCCTTTCATTGTCGAGGCCCAGGGAGGTGGCGCCGACGCCCAGATAAAGGTGGCTCGCGCTTTCCTCCATCTCCTCGCCGTGTGAGTCCGCCTGGACGCCGGTCCAGGATACAGTGGCGATCAACGCCAGCAGAAAAGTGGTCTTCTTCATTGTCGGGTTTCCAGTGACTGAATGGATATTAGTAACAGACACTAATGGCGAAGTCATGCCGGATTCAAGGTTTTACAGGCACCGGCCACACCAGTGGTCGCCTTCACGATACCGGCCGGGGTGTCACCCGCCTCGCGTGTCGATGGATGCTGCGTACGGATCTGCTTCATCCGGGCAATCCGTCGAGATCCGGCTGGTACGACGGGCATTCGTATGAATGCCGTGTTCAATTGTGCAGGCCAACGCCCACGCGCCCGCAGGGATGACACCGTTGAATCGTCGCGGTAGCGCCCGCACAATCAAAAGTCCATCCTTATATCCGGCAAACGCCGCTCCCGGGCAATTCAATGACCATTGTGCAAAGCGAGGTCCGTGCCGAACCGGTCCCCGGGCTCGACAACAGCTATGCCCGTCTGCCGGACGCATTCTATGCCCGGGTCGAGCCGAGTCCGGTGCCCAGTCCGGGCCTTGTGCGTGTCAACCGGCCGCTGGCCAAGCACCTGGGTCTGGACCCCGACGCCCTGGCCACGCAGGAGGGCGTCGAGATACTGGCCGGCAACCGAATAGCGACGGGCTCCGAGCCACTGGCCATGGCCTACGCCGGCCACCAGTTCGGCGGCTTCGTGCCCACCCTGGGCGACGGCCGTGCCGTGCTGCTGGGCGAGCTGATCGACGCCGGGGGCGTGCGCCGTGATATCCATCTCAAGGGTGCGGGCCGGACCCCGTTTTCGCGGAACGGCGACGGCCGTGCGCCGCTGGGCCCGGTGCTGCGCGAGTATATAGTGAGCGAGGCCATGTCCGCCCTCGGTATTCCCACTACGCGCGCATTGGCGATCGTATCTACCGGGGAGCGGGTATTCCGTGAGCGCGTCGAGCCCGGTGCAATACTGGTCCGGATTGCCGCCAGTCATGTCCGTGTCGGAACCTTCGAGTACTTCTACCGGCGCGGCGACCACGATTCAGTGCGCACGCTGGCCGACTATGCCATCGAACGCCACTACCCGCATTGTACCGATGCCGCGAATCCGTACCGGGCGCTTCTGGACGAGGTGGTCGCCCGCCAGGCCGACCTGGTCTGCCAATGGATGCTGGTCGGTTTCATTCACGGGGTGATGAACACCGACAACATGTCCATCTCCGGGGAGACCATCGACTACGGCCCGTGTGCCTTCATGGATGCCTACGCCGCGGACACGGTCTACAGCTCCATCGACTACGGCGGCCGCTATGCCTACAACAATCAGCCGCGCATCGCGTTCTGGAACCTGACGCGGCTCGCCGAGTGCCTGGCACCGCTGCTGGACGACGCGCAAGACAAGGCGGCCGAATCGGCCGGACAGGCGCTCGAAGCCTTCGCAACCCGCTTCGAGACCGGCTTCCACGCCGGCCTGTGCGCCAAGATCGGCCTGGCCGGGGACCGCGACGACGACACCGGGCTGGCGTTCGACTTGCTCAACCGCATGAGCGCGCAAGGGGCGGACTTCACGAACACCTTCCGCAAGCTGGCGGACGCCGCCGCGGATCCCGGCGCCGACCATGAAACGCGCAGTCAGTTCGCGGACCCGGAAGTGTTCGACGAATGGGCCGTTGCATGGCGCGCGCGCCTGGCGGCGGAGAACCGTTCCGGTTCCGACCGCCGCGCCGCCATGCGCGCGGTCAACCCGACCTACATCCCGCGCAATCACCGTGTCCAGCAGGCGATCGAGGCGGCATCGGGCGAAGACATGGATCTGCTGCCGCTGGAGGAGCTGCTCACCGTGGTGGGCCGGCCATTTGAGGATCATCCCGGGCTCGCCGGCTATGCCCGCCCGCCGAGGCCGGACGAGGTGGTAAAGCGAACGTTCTGCGGAACCTGATCGTGGCAACGGGCGCGGGGAATGTCTGACTGGCGGCCCGGGCGGCAGCAGGACGCATGCGCTCCAACGAGACGGGCCTCGCCGGAAGAACCGCCCCGGCGTCTCGATCGCCGCGCCCTGGACCGGGGGCTGGCGTGGCTCACGTGCCGGGACCCGGATCTGGCGACCGTGGTCGATCGCCACGGGCCGCCGCCGCTGTGGGCGCGGCGGCCGGGCATCGCAAGCCTGGTGCTGATTATCCTGGAGCAGCAGGTTTCCCTGGTGTCCGCCCGTGCCATGTACCAGCGCCTCGAGCGAGAGCTGGGCCCCATCTCGGCCGACGCCATTCTCGATTGCGGCGCCGCGGGACTGCGGCGCCTGGGGGTAACCCGTCAGAAGGCGGGGTATTGCCAGGAAGTCGCGGAGCGCATCAAGGCAGGGGATCTGAATCTTCGAAGAGTGGCCCGGGCGCCGGTGGCGGCCGCCCGGGACGAGCTGATGCGGGTCAGGGGAATCGGACCGTGGACCGCCGAGGTGTATCTGTTAATGGTCCTGCGCAGGCCGGACATCTGGCCGACCGGCGATATCGCCCTGCACACGGCGTTGCAACACCTGCGCCGTCTGCCTGCCCGGCCCGGCTCCGACCAGGCCGCCGATCATGCCCGGCGCTGGGCGCCCTGGCGGGCGGTCGCCGCCCGTGTCCTCTGGCACGGCTATCTGAAAGGC
>JBEPXV010000386.1:0-2983 GCA_041641695.1 Gammaproteobacteria bacterium
GGTTTGCCCTGCTGCGCGTCAGGCGGTTTGCGGCGTTCAACCGGTGGCCGAATCTGGTGCTGTTGGCGTTGATCACCGGCTACGCTTCGCAGGCCCAGACGCCGACCACCAGCGCCAAGCCGCCGCATGAGAACGATTCATTCTCGATACAGCGATACAGCGATACGAGCTACTGGACGAAGTCCGCCGCAGTGCTCGAGGACGCCATCACCACGGGCTGCCCCGGCGAAGTCCGGGTGGCCGGCGAGCCGGGCGGCAAATGGACCTTCGTCTACACGAGCCCCCGCGCACGCAGCGACTGTCCGGACTCCTGAGTCGGACGCGTCGCGCTCGGCCATGCAGACGGCATGTTCATGAATGCGCATCGATTCGGGGGTAGCGGGCGTTCAATGCGGCGATTTCACGCTCGACCCGCTGCCCGTCCCAGCCGAGCAGGCCGGCCATGACCGCTGCGCAGTACGCCGTGGCGGCCTCCGGCGGACGCCCCAGGCTGCCCAGACCCGACCTGCGGAGAACGAAATCCGCCAGGGTTCGGCAGTGCTCATGCTCGACACAGTAGACAATCTCGGCGCGAATCGCGTCGCGGCCCGGAATCCGCTCCAAGCCGTCCGGCAGTTCCCGGGCGCGCCTGATGATCTCATCGGCGACGGACCCGTAATGCGCCGCCAGCCGGCGGCCGACGGCGTCGTCGACACTGTCGCCCGGCCCGTTCTGGTCGAGTGTCCGCGCCGGGTCGCCGGCGCCGTACCAGCGCGCCGGTTCCTCGGACACATCGCCGTCCGCGAGCCCGGCCCGGCGCAGCGCTTTCCGGGCGGTCGGTCTGGCGGTGGTGAATTTCACCCCCGACACGCTGATGACCCGGGTGTCTCCCGCGACCGGACGAATGACGGGCCGCTCGAGCAGGCTCAGCGGGTCTTTCGGGTCACTGACCGGAAGGCGGCCCACGTGAACCAGCGACAGGTCGCGTTCGCGGATGTTGAGCCCGGGCAGCAGCGCCCGGGCGTCCGCCAGGCATTTTTGCAGCTCGGTACCGGTCACGCGATCCGGCGCGCCGTCGCCGTGGAAATACCAGGTTCCGATGATCGTCTTGTCGTGCAGGGGCGTGGCGAAGAACAACCGCCCCGCGTCGGGCCCGGCCTTGTCGAGCTTCAACCCGATGGCCAGGTCGGGGAACGGCCGGTTCAGCACGATGTTCACGCCCCGGGTCCAGTGTGGATGGGGCATCAGCAGCGACGCGGTATCGATGACCACATCGGCCTTGACGCGCCGCACGTTGGAGGTGAAAGCGTCCTCGAGCTGCACCGAGCGGCCGGCGCCGTCACCGTCCACCCGCGTGGCGGCGACATGATTCACGATATGCGCCCCCGCGTTCTCCGCGGTTTTGAGATAGGTCAGCACCAGGCGCTCGGAATCCACGACCTGGGCCTCCCGCCACAGCGCCGCGCCGGTATGCCCCTGGAAAACGTCCCAGCCCGCGAGCTCGGCGGCATCATCCACCGAAAGCAGCTTCCCCCGCCCGCGCGCCGGCAGCCCCATGCAGACGACATTGTGGTAGAGCCACAAGCCCAGTGCCATGGCCAACCGTCCCCGGCCCAGGGACCGCTCGGTGCCGATCATGCAGGACAGGTGTCTGACCAGGTGCGGCGCGGCGGTCAACAGATACTGCTGCTCGCGGGCGGATTCGCGGCTGCGCCGGATATCCGCGCTCTGCAGGTAGCGCAGCCCGCCGTGCAGGATCCTGAGGCTGTTCGCCGACGTCCCGGCGCCGAAATCGTCCCGCTCCACCAACAGCACCGCGCAGCCGCGCCGGGTCGCCTCCAGCGCGACGGCGGCGCCGTGGACGCCGCCGCCGATCACGACCAGGTCATAGCGGGCGTTCAGCGTCGCGAGGCCAGACACGTATCCGCCACCTTGCCGTACAGCTCGCGAACACTGTTCCGGTAGCTCTCCAGGCTGTGCTCGCGGCGGGCGTACTCCGCGGCCTTGCGGCCTTTCTCCAGCCGCAGGTCGCGGTCCCCAAGCAGCCCGGCGAGCGCCCGGCCGAACAGCTCCGGCTCCGGCGGGGCCAGCTCGGCGATCTCTTCATTCAGGACCTGGGTGTGGGTGGGCAGCTCGGTGGCCAGCAGCACCACCCCGGAATGCAGGTAGCTGTAGATCTTCATGGGGGTGTTGTTGCCCTTGGTCCGGGGCGAGACCAGCACGTCCGCCTGGCCAAGATACTCCGCCAGACGCGCCACGGGACGCGGCCCGATCAGATGCACGCGGTCTCCGACACCTAACCCGCGGGCCATGTCGCGATACTCGCGGATATGCGCCGGCTTGCCGCCGATGATCACCAGCGTACCCTCGGCGGATGCCGCGGCCCGGGCGAAGGCCTCCACCATCAGCTCGATGCCCTGGTAGGGCTCCAGGTTGCCGATGTACATCACCACCGGACCGGTGATGCCGAGCTCGCTGCGCAGGTCCTCCGGTTCCCCGTCCGCGCCGCCATCCTCCTGGAGCAGGGACACGTCCTTGAGCACCACCGCTTGCGACACTCGCCGGCGGTCGAACCGGTCCATCAGCGCCTCGCACATGGGCGCCAGCACGCAGGCCCCCGCCACCACCCGGCCCTCCATGGCTTCGAACAGCCGGCGCAGCGGCGCCAGCCAGGGCCGGCTCTCGACAAGCTGGTCGGACAGCACCGAGTCCATGTCGTAGACGTACGGCAGCCGGTACCGCGCCTTGAGGAACCAGCCGAAGAATCCGGCTTCCTCGATGGCATGCACCACGTCGTAGCCGTTGCGGCGGCACAGGCGCCGGACCAGGAAGAACAGGAACAGATCCGTATACAGCTTCTTGAGCGAAAAGCCGGGTGCGACATTGACCACGCGACCCCAGGGCCGCGCCCGGTGGATGGTGACACCGGGATAGCTCCGGGTTTCCCCTTCCGGGAACGTGCATACATCCACCCGGTGACCGTCCGCTGCCAGGGCCTGGAGCA
>JBEPXV010000387.1:0-2980 GCA_041641695.1 Gammaproteobacteria bacterium
CGTATCGGGACGGGTCGCAAGCACTCGTGCTCCTGCTCTTGATTGTCCGGAAGCCAAGATAATGCCTGCCCGGCACGACGTCCAGGCGTCATCCCCCGGTCGCCCGGACCGGGCTCGCTGGTCGATTCGAAAACTGCGCCGATTCCGAGAAGCCATGCGGGTGTTATTCGGCGCGGCCAAGTGATATGCGGCCTCCCGTCTCGTCGATCTACGGGCTGCCGGGCGAGGACAGCCCGGTCGTCACGCTGGTTGCGTAGCGCGGTCCTGGCGCCGGGGTCTAGCCCGTGTATTGCATCAAGGCGGCCGTGATTGTTCTATAAGCACCATGTATTCAAGGACTTATTTCGCTCCAGACCGGCGCGGAGCCAAACCTGTCCGGCGCCGGGAGCCGGGGCCTTGGTGCAATATGCGGGCTAGCGGATTGACCGATAAACGCCCGAGTACCCGGGCTTGGTCAGAACGATCTGCCACAGGTGGTTGCGCCGGGCGCGGAATGCGCCGGCACTGGACAACAGGAAATAGCGCCACATCCTGTAGAAGCGCTCGTCGTAGCCGCGCGCCGCGAGCTCCCCGCGGTGCCGGTCCACGTTCGCCATCCAGGCCATGAGGGTGGGATCGTAGTCGGCGCCGAAGTTGTGCCAGTCCTCGATGATGAATCGTCCCTCCAGCGCGGCACAGATGCGGGCGGCCGTCGGCAGCATGCCGCCGGGAAAAATGTACTTGTCCGTCCACGGGTCGACGGCGGTTTTCGGGGTATTGGTGCCGATGGTATGCAGCAGCAACAGCCCGTCATCCTTGAGTCGGGCCAGCACCACGTCCATGAACCGCCTGTAGTTCCTGGCGCCGACGTGCTCGAACATGCCGAGAGACACCACGCGGTCGTACACGCCGTCGACGTCCCGGTAGTCCTGCAGGCGCAGCTCCACCGGGAGGTCACGGAGCAGCTCGCTGCCGAGCTCCACCTGCTCGCTGGAAACGGTGACGCCGACCACCTCTACACCGTAGTGCTCGGCGGCGAACCCGGCGAAGCTTCCCCAGCCGCAGCCGATATCCAGCACCCGCATGCCCGGCTCCAGCTGCATCTTCCGGCAAACCAGGTCGAGCTTGTGCTCCTGGGCCTCGTCCAGGCAGGAGGCTTGCGCCCAGTAGCCGCAGGTGTAGGTCATCCGATTGTCCAGCATCCGCCGGTACAGATCGTTGCCGAGGTCGTAGTGGCGCCGGCCGATGTCGAACGCCCGGGCCCGCCGCTGGCGGTTGACCACCTTTGAATACAGAACCGGGATGATCAGCTTCGCCGGCGACACCCGGGATTCCAGATCCGCGCGCAGGAGCTTGTCCATCATCACGTCCATGTCTTCGCAGTCCCACCAGCCGTCCATGTAGGCTTCCCCGAGGCCGGTGGAGCCGTCACTCAGGACCCGGTCGTAAAAACGCTCGTCATGCACCTGGATATCGAACGGCCGTTCGCCGTTCAACTCGACGTCCGTGCCGGTCAGCAGGTCCTGGATGGTTTGTCGTGAGCTCTTCATTCCGCGTTTCCTTGTCACTGCCGGGCGGCCGGACCGGCCGCATGTTCGACGTGCACCATGAATAGTGCCACAGGCGTCCGGCGCCGGCGATGAGAGGGCACTGTTCCCTGCGGGCGCACTGGCTTTGCACCGTGCACGGGAGGCAGAATAGACAAAGATTATCAACAGCGAGAAATCCGTGATCGAGCCGAAACCGGCGGCCACCGTAGTGGTCGCCCGAGATGCCGACGACGGCGTGGAGGTGCTGCTGCTCCAGCGCACCCACTCGGCGGTGTTCCTGCCGGGTGTCTACGTGTTTCCCGGCGGGGCCGTCGACGACGGCGACCGCGATCCGGCGGTCATGTCCCGGGCCCCCGGTATCGACGAGGCGTCGGCGAACCGCATGCTCGGGGTGCCGGTCGGAGGGCTGGGCTATATTCTGGCGGCGATCCGGGAATGTTTCGAGGAAGCCGGTCTGCTGCTCGCCGACGCTGGTGGCGGCGCGGTACTCTCGAATGTCGAGCTGGTGCGCTGGCGCCGCCGCCTCGCCGAAGGTGATCTCGACCTGCCCGGTCTCTGCGAGGCCCTGGACCTGCGCCTGCATGCCGATCGGCTGGTTTATCTGAGCCGCTGGATCACGCCACCCGGTCCGCCGAGGCGCTTCGATACGCGATTCTTCGTCGCCCCGGCGCCGCCCGGGCAGTGCGCCGGCCACGACGGCCGCGAGACGGTCGATCACCTCTGGATCCAGCCCGGGGAGGCCCTGAATCGGAACCGCCGGGGTGAGCTTGTCCTCGGCTCGCCGACCATTCGCACCCTGCATGCCGTGGCTGGCTTCGAAACCGTGGATCAGCTTCTCGAGCATGCCCGGCAGCGCAGCGCGCCGCGTCCGCGCGTCCCGCTGACGGCGTCCGGACGCGACGGCGAGCGCCGCGTGCACCCGGATGAGCCGGCCTATGCGGAAATCGACAAGCTGCGGAAGGAGGGCCTCGGCAGCCCCAGCTACGAGGTGATCCCGGGGGTGGTGCAGACGCTGTCGTCCCGGGTACGTCGCCTGACCGCGTCCAACCCCGGCGTCATGACCGGCCCCGGCACCAACACCTATCTGGTGGGCGGCGGTGACGAGCTGGCGGTCATCGACCCCGGGCCCGACCTGGATGCCCACGTGGACGCCATTGTTTTCGCCGCGAACGGGCCAATACGCTGGATCCTGACGACGCACACCCACCGTGATCACTCGCCGGCGGCCCGGGCGCTACAGCGGCGAACCGGCGCGCGGGTGCTCGGCATGCCGCCGCCGCAGGACGGCAGCCATGACCGCCAATTTATTCCGGACCGGATTCTGCGTCACGGTGAGCGGCTGCCGGTCGGCGACGCCACGCTGCGGGCCATCCATACCCCCGGGCACGCCTCCAACCACCTGTGCTACCTGCTGGAAGAGGAGCAGGTCCTGTTTTCCGGCGACCACATCA
>JBEPXV010000388.1:0-250 GCA_041641695.1 Gammaproteobacteria bacterium
TGGTGGTGGTCACCCACGATCATGCCCTGGCGTCCCGGATGGATCGGGTCCTCGACCTCCAGGACGGCCGGCTCGCGCCGCTGCAAGAATCGTAGAATGAATAAAAAGGGCACAGAAAAAAGGGGACAGATTTATTTTTGCCAACAAAAATAAATCTGTCCCCACTGCTGTCCCACAATCGCTGCCTTCGGTGCGCAGAAATGGTCGTATTCCCAAGGGATTGCGAGCTAGGTGCTGGTTCGGGACATGA
>JBEPXV010000388.1:260-2979 GCA_041641695.1 Gammaproteobacteria bacterium
TTCTCCCTCCGGGAGAAGGACAGGATGAGGGGCAATTGAATCAAGGGATTACCACGGTTCGACCCCCTCACCCCAACCCTCTCCCGGAGGGAGAGGGAGTTTGTGGGACAGCAGTGAATCTGTCCCCTTTTTTCTCTTTTTTCCTTATTCCCGTTCGTCGCGGAACTGCTTGTAGCGCCTGACCCGGTCCGCGCGGTCGCGGCGCACCTTGAATCGCCACAGTTGGTGGATGATGACATAGCCGGCGATGGCGGCGATCGTGCCGATGATCAGGCAGCCGAGCCACAGCGCGGCGTAGGATTCGATCAGCACGCTCATGGTGACCCGGCCCGCGTCCGTCGTCTCCTTGTCCAGTATCCAGCTGCCCAGGAGATAGGCGGGGGTGTACAGGGGAATCCAGGTCACCGGGTTGGAGATCCAGACCCAGGCGACGGCCAGAGGCAGGTTGCCGTTGAACAGGATCGCCCCCAGGGCCGCTGCCAGCATCTCGAACGGCATCGGCAGGTAGGCGCAGAACAGGCCTATGGCGGTGGCATTGGCTACCGACCGGCGGTTGAAATGCCAGAGATTCGGATTGTGCAGCGTCTCCCCGAATATCTGCAGGTATCGGTGGGCCAGCACTTCCTTTTTGGTGAGCAGCCAGCTGGGTCGTCTTGTTTTCCGGCGCATCGGTTGGTACTTTACACGCCGGACTGCGGTCGCCCGGAAGCGGCCGCACGGTGCGCAGGCAAGCGACCCGGCATGGAAACCAGGGACCGGAATTTTGACAAGGATTCGTGCATTCTACTTCTACGCAGCGCTGTTCGCCCTGGGGACGGCAGGAGCGCAGTTCTCCCCCATTCTGTTCCCCACCTGGATATCGGTTCTCGCCGGTCTCGTCCTGATCCCCTGTTTTATGACGGCCACGCTGCGTCCGCTGGCGTTTGTTGCCGTTGGGGCGCTGTGGACATTCCTGCGCGCCGACCTCCTGCTGGATGACGAGTGGCCGGCGCCGCTGGAAAACCGGGACGTGGAGGTGATTGGCACGGTTTCCAGTCTGCCGGAGCGAGGGGAACGTTACCTGAAGTTCGACCTGCTTGTCGAGCGCGCCGCCCATGGTGAGCAGGTCATCGATTTCTCCGGCCGGGTCCGCATCCGCTGGTATGAGGCGGCTCCGGAAATCCTGGAGCAATTGAAGGCCGGGACACGCTGGCGTCTTCGTGTTCGCCTCAAGCGGCCCCACGGGTACTACAATCCGGGCGGGTTCGATTACGAGGCGCTGCTGTACCGGGACGGTGTCCGGGCCACCGGCTATGTTCGCGAGGCCGGCGACAACGTCCGGCTGGACACCGGCCGCGCCTGGTCCATTCAGCCGGCCCGCCAGCAGCTGCGCGACCAGCTCGAGGCCCGCCTGGCCGGGGCCCGCTTCCCGGGCATGCTCAAGGCCCTGGCCCTGGGCGACCGCTCTGCCATCCCCGATTCGCACTGGGAAACCCTGCGCCGGACCGGCACCAGTCACCTGATCGCGATCTCGGGCCTGCACGTCGGCTTCGCGGCCGGCATCGGTGCGCTGCTCGGGTTCGGCATCGGCCGGATCGCCACCCTGGCCGCGCCGGGTATCGCCGCCCCGGGGGTTGCCGCGCTGGGCGGGCTGTGCCTGGCCCTGCTGTATGCCGCCGCGTCCGGGTTCGACGTCCCGGCCCAGCGGGCGTTCATGATGGCGGCGGTCTTCCTGCTGGGTGTCCTGTGGCGGCGCCACGTCTGGAACGTGCGCGGTCTGTGCCTGGCGCTCGTTGTGGTGCTGGTGGCGAACCCGGCCTCCGTGCACGATCCCGGATTCTGGCTCTCGTTCTCCGCGGTGGCCGTGATTCTCGCGTGGCTGGCGAACAGGGACGCCGGCGCCCGGCGACCCAGGGTCGTGGAGGCCGCCGGACTGCAATGCCTGCTCAGCCTGGCGCTGGTGCCCCTGGTGGCCGCATTCTTCGGGGTGGCTTCGGTGGTTGCGGCACCGGCCAATATGCTGGCGGTGCCTGTCGTGATGTTCGGTATCGTGCCGCCGTGCCTGGTCAGTGTAGTGCTCCTGGCCGCCGGGCTGGAGTCGGCGGCGGGACTGTTCCTGGGCCTGGCGGATACCGTCCTGGCGATGCTCTGGGCGGTGCTGAGCCGGCTCGGTGAGCTGGACTACGCCAGTGTCAGCCTGCGGCTGGATATGTGGCAGGCCGTGGTCATGACGGCCGGCATCCTGTGGCTCCTGGCGGCGCGGTCCCGCGCCCGGCTCTGGGGGCTCGCTGCCGGCCTCGTGCTACTGGCACCGGCGCCCCCGGGCCCGGCAGAGGGCGAGCTCCGCGTGGCAGTGCTGGATGTGGGGCAGGGGTTGTCCGTGGTGGTGGAGACCCGGAAGCATACCCTGGTCTATGACACCGGGCCGCGCTACCCGGGCGGATTCAGCCTGGCCGAGCGTGTCGGTGCGCCGTACCTGCGCTGGCGGGGGCGGGACGTCATCGACACCCTGGTCATTTCCCATGGCGACAACGATCACCGGGGCGGCTTCGAGGACCTGCGCGCGGCCTTTCCCGTGCGCCGGGTATTGAGCAGCGTGGCCGGCGAACTGGGCGGCGCCGGGTACTGCCGCCGCGGTCAGCACTGGGAGTGGGACGGCGTGACCTTCGAGATCCTGCATCCCGAGAACGAGCGCCCGCCGCCCCACAACAATGCCTCCTGCGTGCTGCGCATCGAGGGA
>JBEPXV010000389.1:0-2977 GCA_041641695.1 Gammaproteobacteria bacterium
GCCTTGTAATGCGGCAGGCGCGTGATGACGTCGAAGGCCGACAGGTCGTAGCCCAGGAATAAAGTATCTCCAACCCAGGCGAGCGCCAGCAGCGGAAACAGGACAAGCGCTGCCAAGTGGCGGTGGAGTGTTCGACCAAGACCGGAACTTTGCAAACGTCACCTATCCAGGAAAACGCCGGACCGAGCTGCAAATACGGTAGAGCTGTTTTAGTATCTATGCTGCAACTGAACTGGCGGGCAGCCTGTTTGGTTGCAATGCTTGTTATCTGATTGTCTGCGCGATTCTACGATTTTCCCCACCCATGACCAAGTATAAGTTTGCCGGGTCCGGCTGCATTCCGTGGCGCCCCGTTGTGTGCGCGGGCCGGAGGTGTCTGGTTCGGGCCGGATCAGGTGCCGCCCTGTCGGGCGGACACCGACGGGCAAAAACATGCCATGCGGGGTTACACCACACCACCTTCTTCCAGGTGGAGGATGGCACACAAGCGTGCCTCGGTCTGGCTGATGAGCCATTCCTCAACGAAGGTGATTTGCTCCTCGTCGTAGTCCCTGTGCACTTTGGCCATGATCGATGCTTTCAAGCTGCGAAGGGGCAATAAGGTGATATGGTCGACATCGTAGTTCATGCTTTCCATCACGGCACGCGTCAGGGTTTCCACGGAAGGCGTGCCATTCGATGGATGGTTGGCGAGATACGTCCGGCCGACCCACCTGGCCTGGTCGCGGACGTGCAGCAGCTTGGTCAGCTCCACGGCAATGGCATGCATATCAGGCAGCACCAGCGTGTTGCTGCCCGACAAGCCGGCGCCGGTCACAAGCGCCACGCCGGTATACGCGAGAAATCGCCGTCGGCCGGTGGATTGCTTTTTGTGGCTCATGTCAGTGTCGCCTTGATGTGATCACTCAGCCGCAGCGCCAGGGCGACGATGGTCAGGGTCGGATTGGCATAGCCGATGGTCGGGAACACGGAACTGCCGGCAACATAAAGATTGTCAACGCCATGCACCCTGCAATTGCTGTCCACGACCCCGGTGGCGGGACTATCCGACATTCTGGTGGTGCCGCAGTGGTGCTTGCCGGCCTCGAGGTTGCGTGGCCAGTGATCCGGATCACGGAAAATCTCACCCGCGCTCCGGCCCAGCCCCATGCGCCCGAACTCTATCGCGGCCAGCTCCATTGCGCGGCGCAGATTGCGCCGCTCGGCCTCCGTCAGCTGCCAGTTCACGGCGATTCGTGGTTGTCCGAACAGGTCGCGGTCCTGGCCGAGCATGATTCTTGATTCATGGTTGGGCACTGGCTCAAGCACCACGTGCAGCCCGACCGTGCCATATGCCTCCGGCGCCGCCGGAGCCGGGGACTCGTTGCCATCCAGAACCGAGAAAACAGGGCCGAGCGGATGCTCATAGTGGAGCCGGTCGGGCACCAAGTGAATGCGGAAGTTGCCAAGGCCCTCACGCTGCATGCGTTCATTAGCGACCGCCAGGACGCTGAACATGCGTCCCCCGGCTACGTTGTGCAGGGCGTTATACAAGCGCAGGTTGACGTCCGGCACGGACAATGCGACATCCGCCCCGGGGCGCAACAAGACATGATCCATGAAATAGCGGCCGACCAGATCGCGGTCGTTGCCGAGCCCGCCGGGGCTGGCACCCCGCGAGAGCAGCAACAGACGGGGATTCTCCATGCCGCCGGTGGCCAACACGAATATGCCGGCCTTGACCGTCACGCGTGGCCCGTCGATGGAGGCCACGCGAGCACCGGTCACCGTCGATGCGCCGGCATCGGACTCCAACTCCAGCACATTGGCATGCAGGTAGACCGTCATGTTTGGAGCGGTCCGCAATTCGTCCCGGTACACGGCTCCGAACCGGGTGGGAGGGCTCTGGTTGTACACCACCGACCGCAGGCGGCTGGACCGTGTATTCAGCGCCGGCAAGCCTGTGCGGTCCGTGAAATAATCGAGATCGTCGTAACGGTACTCACCCAGCTCGCACAGCGGCTGCGCGCGCCGGTAGTAGGGGTCAAGCATGGCGCGGGTGATGGGCCAACCGCTTTGCGGGATCCAACCGCGCGGCTGGAAATCGATTGGATCCAGCGGCCTGCAATGCCCCGCCCAGTGGTTCGTCGTGCCGCCAAAGTAGCGCAGCCGGTTGACGTGCACACCAAACGAGGGCATACCAACATTCCTGCCTTCGTACAGGGACTGAGTGCGGGGATCAAACTCCAACCCGCCGCTTTCCAGCAGGGCGACAGTTTTGGATGTCCCGATGAACTCCCGGGCCATACTGATCCCGGCAGCGCCGGCGCCTACGATACAAACATCCGCTTCGATCGTGTGACCGTTCGGCAGGTCGTAGACGTCTATGAACATGGTCGCAGGGTTGGTTTCTGAGTCACCGGCAGGCTGGGTCTCAACACCCGTTATTACCCACAAAGAAAGCAAGAATAACCAAACCTCTTGTCACATACAAGCGGCTCGGGGGTGCCATGTGCCAGGCCTCGCGATCAAGCATCCCGCGGGGTTGTGCTTGACGATATCGAGCCTGAGCATCAGGTCCAGCATGTGCTGGGCGGGCTCGTCTCGAAGAGATCGTACAAACGCCTTCTTCAGCCTTCTTCCGACACCATCGCGATGCATTTGGATCAGCTGTTTCCAGTTTCCGCGTCGATGCCGTTGGCCCGAATCCAACGCAATGCACACACACCCCGCTTGAGCGCCCTCGGACCCGTCGCGGAACGAGGTAGATTGCCCCGCATTCAAAGCACCAGTCCGGGGTTCGCGACACGGTTGAGCGTGCATATGGCCTTGAGCAATTCCATCACCGTGACAAAGAGCCGTCGCGCAGTGCGTTCGTCATAAATTACAAAAAGTTACGCGAACTTCCTAATGTCAGCGCTTACGCAATTTCTCCGCACCGGGTGGCCGGTCGTGCGCCCCGGGTTGTCAAATTTGCCTCTAATCTGTCAAGCCGCCG
>JBEPXV010000390.1:0-2974 GCA_041641695.1 Gammaproteobacteria bacterium
GTGGCAAGCTTCGAGGCATTTCGGCAGGGGCTGTTCTCCACTGAACACGACGAGCCGCTGCGCGCCGACGCGCATGCGCTTGCCGGACTGACCCGGGACATGCTCAGCCGGGCGTTCCAGGTCGACTCGGACAACCCACTGGTGGGGCTGGGCGAGCGCGCGCAGCTTCTGCGCCGTCTGGCGGTGGCACTGCAGATGCGGCCGCAGATGTTCGGCGAAGTCGTACCGCGCGTGGGCTGCCTGTTCGATTACCTGGCATCGCGGGCCCGGGACGGGCGGCTGCCGGCGCCCGCCATCCTCGATGCACTGCTGGCTGGTCTCGACGGCATCTGGTCCGGGCGGCCCCGCCTGGACGGTATCGAACTGGGCGACGTCTGGCGGCATCCGGCTATCGAGGCGCCGAACGCCACCAACGGCTGGGTGCCGTTCCACAAGCTGACGCAATGGCTGGCCTATTCCCTGGTGGAACCCCTGGAGGAGGCCGGCGTCGTGGTAACGGAGCTGGACGCGCTCACCGGCCTGCCGGAGTACCGCAACGGCGGCCTTCTCATCGATCTGGGCGTGCTGGAAGTTCGCGATCCGGCTGCTTTGCAGACGCCCCAGGAGGTGGGCTCGACCTTCGTGGTGGAGTGGCGCGCGCTCACCGTCGCCCTGCTGGACCGGCTGGCGGAGCGCATCCGCGCGCGGCTCGGCCTGGACGCCGCGCAGATGCCGTTGATGAAGATACTTGAAGGTGGCACCTGGCAGGCCGGACGCCGGATCGCGCGGGAGCGGCGAGGCGAGGCCGCGCCGCCGCCGGTGCGGGTGGTGAGTGACGGGACGGTGTTTTGATTCCAACAACGAGGTAATCCGATGTCCACAACCAACATGACCGACGACCACAGATTCATGTCCCTCGCCCTTGAGGAGGCGAAGGCCGGCTACGAGGAGGGCGGGGTTCCCGTGGGCGCGGTGATGGTGGAAAACGGCCAGATCGTCGGCAGCGGCCGCAACCGGCGGGTCCAGGACGGCAATCCCATATCCCACGGCGAGACGGATTGCATGAAAAACGCCGGACGGCGGCCCGGCTACGCGAATGTCACCATGTACACCACCCTCAGCCCGTGCATGATGTGCGCCGGCACCATCGTGCAGTTCGGCATCGGCCGCGTGGTTATCGGGGAGGACGAGAATTTTGCCGGCAACATCGACTTCCTGAAGTCGCGCGGCGTCGAGGTAACCCTGCTGGACGATCCGGACTGCAAGGAACTGATGTCACGGTTCATCAGGGAGCGGCCGGACCTGTGGTACGAAGATATTGCGGGAAGAGAATAGGGGTTGGGACCCAGTTTCACTCATCCAGCCCCCGCCCGACGGCTTTTTTCAAGTCCTCGGCGGCGATCGGCGCCTCCGAGAAATATCCCGCCGCTTTCTTGGCCGCCATCTCCACACTGGCATCGTCGGGGACCAGCTCGTCGGGGATGGGCACACGCTCGGCGATCTCGATCCCCTGGCGTGTCACCGCGTCGTGTTTCATGTTGCTCATTGACACGAAGCGGTCGATACGGGTGATACCCAGCCAGTGCAGGGCATCGGGCATGAGCTCCTGGAAGCGCATATCCTGGGCACCGGCCACGCACTCGGTGCGCTCGAAGTAGGTCTCCGCCCGGTCACCGCCTTGCTGGCGCTTGCGGGCGTTGTAAACCAGGAACTTGGTTACCTCGCCCAGGGCCCGTCCTTCCTTGCGGTTGTAGACGATGATGCCGGCGCCGCCCCGCTGTGCGGTTTCAACGCAGACTTCGATGCCGTGGGCGAGATAGGGCCGGCAGGTGCAGATATCCGAGCCAAACACGTCCGACCCGTTGCATTCGTCGTGGACCCGGCAGGCAACCTTGCCCTCGGGGTCGGTGATCGCGTTGAGGTCGCCGAAGCAGTAAATGGTGATGCCCCCGATGGGCGGCAGAAAGATCTTCAGGTCGTTTCGGGTCACCAGCTCGGTATACATACCGCCGGACTGCTCGAACAGGCAGCGCCGGAGCTCGCCTTCGCTGACGCCGAAGCGCCTGGCGATGCCGGGCAGGTACCAGACCGGCTCGATGGCCGCCTTGGTCACGCGCGCGTCGCCCTCCTCGGTAAGAATCCGGCCGTCGGGCTTCAGGCGCCCGTTGTTGATGGCGTCGCGAATCTCCGGCATGTTGAGCTGCGCCTTGGTCACCGCGATGGTGGGCCGGATGTCCCATCCGGATTCCAGCTCCCCGGCAAACACCGAGCTGACCAGATGACCGTAAGGATCCAGGGAAACGATCTTTTCCTGGTCGTGCCACTGCGGCACGGGCCCGATGGCTGCGGCCGGCGCGGTATCGGTGAGATCCGGCACGTGGACCGGGTCCAGAGTTCCCGATGCCACGGCCAGGGCACGATACAAGGAGTACGAGCCGGAATGCGCGCCGATGGCGTTGCGCCGGGCGCCGTCCGTCAAGGTGCCGATGACCGGACCGCGTTCCCCCGGATCCGAGGCGCCCCAGGCAATGGGCACGGCGGATTTCCGCTGCTCCGGATGGGAGGTCAGCCGGATGTGCGAATTCGATTTCTTTGCTTCACTCATGGCCTCAAACCGTATCAGCAAGTAAATCAGTGTAGCCGAACTTCGGACAGCCGTTGGCTCGCCGGCGCACCGGCGAAACCGGTGACTATACGCCTGTAAGGGGCTTTGTAAATCCCGATACCTATCTCTCTTCTTTCCTATACGGCACCAGCAGCGCTGCCGGCGCGCGGGCGCTGCGCGCGAAGACCGCCATCGCTGCCACGGTAACCAGAAACGGCAACAGCAGGAACACCTGGAAGGGCACATCGATCACGCCGCTGGATTGAAGCCGGAGCTGCAGGGCGTCCACGGCGCCGAAGAGCAGGGCGGCGAAGGCGCAGCGCCACGGGTCCCAGCGGCCCAGCACCACCAGGGCGATGCACACCCAGCCGCGTCCGGATATGATGCCGA
>JBEPXV010000391.1:0-2971 GCA_041641695.1 Gammaproteobacteria bacterium
CGTCATCACCGGCCGCAGGTCGAAGTCCTGCTCGGTTTCCACCTTCATCGGCGAGCAGCCGTAAAGCATCATGCCCGGCCGCACCCAGTCCAGGTGCGTGGCGGGCCATGCCAGCAGCCCGGGAGAGTTGGCGAGGCTGAGGGGATAGGAGCGGCCCGACGCGACCTCCTTGAGCACCTTGAACTGCCTTCGTGTGGTGTCGTCGGTCACGTCATCGGCATTGGCCAGATGCGACATCAGGCCTTCGATGCGGACCCCCGGATTGCTCTCGAGCTGGTCGAGCGCCGCGGGCGCCTCGGATGGCAGGAAGCCGACCCGGTGCATGCCGGTGTCGATCTTGACCCAGATGCCGACCACGAACGACAACTGCTCCGCGGCCAGCGCGTCGATCTGCCACTGGTGATGGATAACCGGGGACAGCCGCCGGAACGCGATGACATCCAGCTCCCCGGTTTCGTGAAACCCCGACAGCAGCACGACGGGCTGCCGGAAGCCCGTCTCACGCAGGCGTACCGCCTCCTCGACACTCTCCACCGCGAAGGCGTCGGGATCCCGCAGGCCGCGGGCCGCCTCCACCAGGCCATGGCCGTAGCCGTCACCCTTGACCACCGCCATGACCCGGCTGTCGGGCGCCAGCTGCCGCGCGCGGCGCAGGTTGTGCTTGAAAGCGGACCGATCGATCCGCATGCGAATGCCGCGGCTCATCGCCCCGCCTCAGTCGCCATAGAAGCCGGCAGCCTGGCTGGAAGCGTAATTCTCGAAGCGCGTGTACTCCCCCAGGAACGTCAGGCGCACCTTGCCCACGGGTCCATTGCGCTGCTTGCCGATAATGACCTCGGCGATTCCCTTGTCCTTGGAGTCCTCGTTGTACACCTCGTCCCGGTAGATAAAGAGAATCACATCTGCGTCCTGCTCGATGGCTCCCGAGTTGTGGCTCACCACCCCGTCCGCCAGCCACGATGCAGGCCCCGGAACGGTCAAGTCAAACACCTCCTCGTCCCCGGCCTGTTCTATCGACGTGATACGGTCCCAGAACAAGTCGGATTCTGCCTTTTCGGCAAGCTTCGCATCCTGAAGAATTTCCGCATACTCGGCGCATACTGCGCGGGACGGCGCGAAACTGAAGTGCGCACTTCCGCCATACGACGTCCCGCGGGTCGCGGCCATGGCGCGGTGTGACATCGACCTGTTACGCATTACCGCCTTGACATCATCAAAAAATTCGGACGGCAGAGTATCAACGTTAGTGTTTGTGGTAATCGTCTCGAGCACCCCGGTCAATTTTTTCGCTTGTGGAACTCTCGGACCAAAAGCGCCGACGTCCATCAAGAATCGACGTTGCGACTCACTTCCCGTCACGTGGACCATGTATGTAGGTCTATACCGCTCGTTCATTACACATTGGATTCGCGCAATGATTCCCAACCGAAGTAGAAGTGCGGCTACATCTCGAGCCAGACCCGGGCTATTGGTGCTCAGGTGAATGGTGTGTGACCCTCTGGAGCTCTCACGACGGGCATAAATCGTGCCATCCGCGGCCCACATGTGGCGAAGCAACAACGCCACTTGACGGTTGCTCAATTCAAACGCCGCTTCCGGAACCCGTTTCTCGTGCGAGCGTTGTCCGAATACCCCGAGCTCCCTCAGCCAGCGGTTGACGCCGCGTGGCTCCCAGCGCGTTCCATTGCCGCTTATTACCAGCTGATGCCAGTTGCGGCGTCCATCGTAACGCGTGACGGTGCAGGCAAACTCCTTCTCGGCGGCTTCCTTCACGATGGCGCTGTTATCCTCCGAAGCGCTCGTGTAGCGCATTGGTTGCCCTTTCAGGTAACTGCCGTCTCCGATAAGTTGTCCCAGCAACGCCACTCGCAAATGCGGCCAGACAACGAGCTTTTCCGGTTCGGGCAGGAACCGGCTTATAGCGAGCCGGTCGCCGGGCTTCAACGCCTCTACTCGCACCCAACCTCGTGCTCCCATCAACTGGTGTTCCGCAGTCGCTCGCACCGAACGGCCTGAGGCGAGCTTGATTTCGAATACGGAGCGAACGCCAATCTTCCAGACTTTGTCCGAACGTGCGGTGCACAACTTTCCCCGTTTATCAACGGCAATCACATCCGGTTCAGTGCCTGCCAGGTCTCTGATTGGAACGCGACGGCCATCCGCCAACACTACCGGCGTGTCGCCGGTAACGCATTCACGCAGATCCGACATCACCGGCCGCTTGTCGGTGCGGCTTTCCAGGCTGCGGTTGAGCTGTGACAGGGCCAGCAGGGGGACGTCCAGCTCCTTGGCCAGAATCTTGAGGGAGCGGGTGATATTGGAAATCTCGGTGGCGCGGTTCTCCTGGGAGTCCTGGGCCTGCATCAGCTGCAGGTAGTCCACCACGATCAGGCCCAGCTTGCCGTGCTCGCGGGCCAGGCGCCGGGCGCGGCTGCGCAGCTCCAGGGGGCTCAGCGCCGGCGTGTCGTCGATGAAGATGGGCTTGTCCGCCAGCATTCCCAGGGTGCTGGTCAGCCGCGGCCAGTCGTCGTCGTGCAGGTGGCCGGTGCGCAGACGCTGGGCGTTGACCCGGCTGAGCGAGGCCAGCAGGCGCATGGAAAGCTGCGAGCCCGGCATCTCCATGCTGAAGATGGCAACCGGCAGATTGAGATCGATGGCCGCGTGCTCCACGAAATTCATGGCAAGCGCGGTGTTGTGCACGCATATGTCGTTGGCCACGAAGTTATGCGTGCCGTCGATCGTCAGGTCGTAAACCTGTTTCTGACCCATAGGCTCGATCGCCACGATCTCGTCCCAGTACACATCGCTGGATGCGAGCTCCCCGAGTTTCTTCGAGTCGAGCGCCGCGGCGAACTGCAGCAGGCGGCGCCGGCTCAAGGCCCGGGTGCCCACGTGCAGATTGGCGCCCGCGCCCTGCCCCAGCAGCCGGATGAGATCACTCCAGGAGCGGCCACCTTTTTCGCTTTCAACC
>JBEPXV010000392.1:0-2959 GCA_041641695.1 Gammaproteobacteria bacterium
TGGTCACGGCGGCGGCGGTGCTGGACCAGGACGCCCTCGATACCGATACCGTGGTGCCGTACAACGGGAAGTCAACCAGCCTGTACAAGAAGCAGGTTCTCCAGCACGAGGACCACTCCTGGACCCGACGGCCCACTCTCGCCAAGGCCTTCGGGGGCTCGGTCAACACGGTGTTCGCCAGGCTCGGCGTTTACCAGCTGGGCGCCGACACGCTGAATGATTACGCGCGACGCTTCGCGTTCAACCGTTTCGATCTACTTACGGATCTTCCCGTCGATCTCGGCCGCAGCGACATCGAGGACGACGAGTGGGTGCTGGCCGAGATCGCTTCGGGCTGGACCAGTCGCAACACCCTGAGCCCGGCGCACGGTGCGATGCTGGCCAGTGCGGTCAGCGGCGACGGTCGCATGGCGGTCCCCTACACGGTGGAGCGGCTCACCAACGAGTACGGCTGGCCGGTGTACGTCGGCGAGCCGAAGCACCTGGGGAACGCCATCTCACCCGAGACAGCCGAGGAAATGCGCACGCTGATGCAGGAGACCGTCCAGCGCGGCTCCGCCCGCAAGCATTTCCGGGGCTTCAACCGGGAGGACGTGGAAGTCGGCGGCAAGACCGGCACCCTGACCGGCAGCCGGCCCAAGGGACTCACCGAGTGGTTCGTCGGTTACGCGAAACGCGGTGACGACCGCATTGCCTTCGCCTCGCTCACCGTCAGCAAGGAGAAATGGCGCGTGAAGCCGGCTTACGTAGCCCGCAAGTTTCTCGAGGAATACTACCGGCCGGCCGAGGAGTAGCGGCCGCTGCACCGCGGGCCCGGCATGACCGGACCCCGGTCTATCCCGGGCCGTCGCGGCCGCGACGGATTCGTTCAATCAGCCCCGTCGTCGACCTGTGGTACTCGAACGGTATCGAGTGCACCTCGCCGCCGCGTCTCTTGACGATATCCGCCCCGACGATCTCGTCCACTGCCCAGTCGCCGCCCTTCACCAGGTGATCTGGCTGCACCGCCTCGATGAGCGCCGCCGGCGAGGGCTCGTCGAAGGGCACGACGAGGTCGACGCTCTCCAGGGCGGCCAGAACCGCCATGCGGTCCTCGAGCGGGTTGAACGGCCGGTCCGGGGCCTTGTCCAGCCGCCGCACTGATTCGTCGCTGTTTACCCCGACCACCAGCGCTTTCCCCAGCGCCGCGGCGCGGGCGAGGTAGGCGACGTGTCCCCGGTGCAGGATGTCAAAACACCCATTGGTGAATACGATGGGGCGATCGAGCCGCGCCAGGGCGTCGGCGAGGTCACGGCGGCTGTGAACGATCTTTGCGCCCGTCACGGTCAATCCACGTACTCGAACACCTTGACGACGCGAACGATTCCGTCGATATGGCGCACGATGTCTACGGCACGGCCTGCTTCCTCCCGTGTCACCAGCCCCATCAGATACACGGTTCCGTGCTCGGTGACCACCTTGACTCGGTTCGCATCCAGCCCGGTGCGGGCATACAGCCTGGTCTTCACCTTGGTGGTCAGCCAGCCGTCGTTGGTTCTGGAAATCAGCCCGGTCTTGCCGGAGATCTCGGTTTCGTCCACTACCTGCCGGACGCCGTCGATCCCCCGAATGTAGTCCAGCACCCGGTTCTTGACCGCGGCGCTGCCGGCCTCCCCGGTGAGCAGGACGATGCCGTTCATGCTGGTGGGGTTGAGATGGGTCTGCTGCCGGACCTCCTCGTCGCGCAGCAGATACTGCTGAATCCGGAGCTCGATGGCGCCGTCGTCGATGTAGGCGCCCAGCGTGCGCCGTTCGTGAGCCACGTCGATGGTGGTGACCGCAGCGGCGCCCACCATGGCCGCCACGCAGCCGCTCATGAGCACGGCGCCGAGCAGGACGGCCAGAATGCCGCCGGCCGCTGCGCGAGAATGGCCCGGGTCAATCGCCATGGCCGAAGATCTTCCAGTCGATGAGGTCGCACAGGCAGTGGATCACCAGCCCATGCACTTCCTGGATCCTGGCGGTGGATTCCCCCGGTGCCTGTATATTGATGTCGGCGGCCCGCAGCATCCGGGCGGCTTCGCCGCCGTCGCGGCCGGTCAGCGTCACACAGGTCATGTTCTTCTGGTGTCCGGCCTGCAGGGCCCTGGTGATATTGGCTGAATTCCCGGAGGTGGTGATGGCAACCAATACGTCCTCGGCCTGGCCGAGCGCGTGCACCTGGCGCGCGAATATCTCGGCGTACTCGTAGTCATTCGCAATGGAGGTGAGCGTCGACGCATCGGTAGTGATGGCCACGGCGGGCAGCCCGGGCCGCTCCGCCTCGAAGCGGTTCAGCAGCTCCGAGGAAAAGTGCTGGGCATCCGCCGCGGAGCCGCCGTTGCCGCAGATCAGGATCTTGCCGCCGTTGACCAGCGCGTTTGACAGACACTCGCCGGCGCGGCAGATCGGCTCGGCCAGGGGCTCAGTCGCCGCCTGGAGGTTCGCGATACTGGTGTGGAAGTGGCCGGTGACTCTGTCTGTCGGGTTCATTGTTTCGATTGTGGTTGTCGGGTGATTTGCCAACTCCCGCGGGAGTATCGTGCGCCGCGAATCGGGTGCGTGCGGCGGCGGCTGTCTACAACGCGTCCCGGATCCAATCTATCTGTTTGCCGCCCCGGTCCGGCGACCCTGTGATCAGGACCACGTCGAACCGGCAGGCAACATCCGCCGACCCGTGTCGACGCAGAAGGTAGTGTTCCGCCGCGGCGCGCAGCCGGCGCTGCTTGCGATGGTCGATGCTTTCCAGGGCGCCGCCGTAGCGTTGATCCTTGCGATAGCGCACCTCGACGAAAACGATCACGGCATCCTCGCGCATTATCAGGTCGATCTCACCCGGCTGGCAACGATAGTTGGTCTCGATGCAGGCGAGCCCGTGTTGCTCCAGGTGCTGCCTGGCGCGTTCCTCCGCTTCGCGGCCTTGGATCAGGTGTTGAGCGGG
>JBEPXV010000393.1:0-2957 GCA_041641695.1 Gammaproteobacteria bacterium
GAAGTACCTGTGCCTCGGCGGCATCACCTGAAGCGGAGCCCATGAAAGACCACTACTATCTGGACAACGCCTCCACGACCTGGCCCAAGCCGGAGCCGGTGTACCGGTTCATGGACGATTTTTTCCGGCGCTGCGGAGTCAATCCGGGGCGCTCCGGCCATGAGCTGGCCCTGGAGGCGGAGAAGATGACCGTGGAAACCCGCCGGCTTCTGGCCGGGTTCTTCGGGTTCGCCGGCGATTTCGAGCGAGTGGTATTCACACAGAATGCCACGGACTCGCTGAACATCGCCCTGCACGGGCTGTTGCGGCCGGACGACCACGTGGTCACCACGCGCACCGAGCACAACTCGGTGCTGCGTCCGCTCCACGTGCTCGAGTCCGAAGGCGTCACCGGGATCACCTACCTGGCCCATGACGAGCACGGCTACGTCGACCCCGGTCGCATCGGCGATGCCATCCGGGACGACACGCGCCTGGTGGTGGTCAATCATGCCTCCAACGTGCTGGGCGCGCTGCAGGACCTGGCCGGCATCGGCCGGGTGGTGGCGGAAACCGACGCGCTGCTGGTGGTGGATTCCTGCCAGAGCGCCGGGGTGGTGCCGATTCACTGCGACGACATGCACATCGATGTCCTCGCATTCACGGGCCACAAGGGCCTTTACGGGCCGATGGGCATCGGCGGCCTGGTCGTGGCGGAAGGCGTTGACGTGCAGCCCCTGCGGGTCGGCGGCACCGGCGTGGATTCCAACAACCCCGAGCAGCCCGCCGCCTATCCGCACCACCTGGAAGCCGGCACCCTGAACATACCGGGGATCGCCGGCCTCAACGCCGCCCAGAAGTGGTTGGCCGGGCTGGGCCGCTCAGAGGCGGACGATCCCGACCTGACGCATGCCGACGCCTGTATCACGGCCATGGAATCCATCCACAACCGGGAGGTGACCCTGATCCGGCGCCTGGAAGAGCATTGCCGCGCGACCCCCGGCGTCACGGTATACGGACCCGAAGACGAGCAGCCGCGCGTCGCCACCCTCTCGATCGGCTTCGACAAGGTGCCTTCCGGGCGCGCGGGGGAAATGCTGGACGCCGACTACCACCTGTGCGTCCGCCCGGGCCTGCACTGCGCCCCGCTGATTCACCGCGATGCGCACACCATCGACCACGAGGGACTGATCCGCTTCTCCCTGGGCTGGTTCAACGACGAGGAAGACATCGACCAGGCGATGAAAGCGGTAACGGAGATCGCCGAGGCGTTCTGAGGAACGCCGGAGTCAGGAGTCAGGGGTTCGGGGTCAGTAGCAGAAAAAGTCCCCACTGCTCGTGTCGCCTCGATGTTCAGACCAGGGATTCGGGCGGGTAATCCTTGATATTGAAATCCGCCCGGGGAAATTCCGGCGCCATGGACGCCATCGTGTCGAGCACGATCCGGCTGACCAGCAGGTTGCGGAACCATCGCGTTTCAGCGGGGATCACGTACCAGGGTGCCTGATCCGTGGAGCAGCGCGCCAGCATGACTTCGTAGGCCCGCATGTACTCGTCCCAGCGTTTTCGCTCGTCGAGGTCGTCGGGATTGAACTTCCAGTGCTTGTCCTCGTGCCTGAGCCGGCGCCGCAGGCGCTCTAGCTGATAGTCCTTCGAGATGTGCAGCATGAATTTCACGACTCTGGTGCCGTGGTCGCTCAGCAGCTTCTCGAAATCGTTGATGTGGCCGTAGCGTTTGTCGACCAGCGCGGGCGGGGCGAGCCCGTGCACCCGCACGATCAGCACATCCTCGTAGTGAGACCGGTTGAAGATCGCGATATGACCGGCGGACGGCGCGTGGTCATGAATGCGCCACAGGAAATCGTGCGACAGCTCTTCCTTGCTGGGGGTCTTGAAGCCGGTCACCGCGCAGCCCTGGGGGTTCAGGTCGGCGGTAAGCTTGCGCAGGGTGCTGTCCTTGCCGCCGGTATCCATCGCCTGCAGCACGATCAGCAGCGACTGCTTACCTTCCGCGAACAGACGCTCCTGGTAATCCTTGAGCTTCTTGATGTTCTTCTTGAATCGCTTCTTGCCCGTCTCCTTGTCGATACCCTGGTCGTCCCGGGTAGCGAAATCCGACAGAAACACTTCCTGGTCCGGCTTGACACGATACTGATCGTAATCCATGCAATCCTCTTGAGATTTATATACGTCCCGCGGCGCATGCCTGATTCGTACAACGCACGCAGCGCCCGGGACGAGCCGGCGAAGCCGCCGGTTTCAGGATTCCTGCTCGTTGTCGCGCATGATGCGCTGCACAGCCTGCGCGCCCGGATCATCGAGGCGCGACAGGGCATCAATAACACCGCGGCGATCCGCCGCGGACCGGTTCTGGCTCATTTTCGACTTCGACTCCAGCGTCACCCCGCACATCACGAAGCAGGTAATCCCCTCGAGCATCCCGTCCGGGTACTCCGGCACCCACGCGCCGGGGCCTTCGCCCTCGAACCGGCGCGCCAGGCTCCGGACGATGGCGTGCGCGTCGTCGCCGCGCGCCTCGCGCAGCCGGCCGCGGGCGTGGACCGCCTCATAGTTCCAGGTCGGCACCCCGAACGCCTGGTACCACGTCGGCGACACGTAGCTGTGAGCGCCCTGGAACACCGCCAGTGCGGGCGCGCCGGCGCGGATGTGCTCCGACTGTTCATTGGGATGGGCGACGTGCCCCTCGAGGACCATCTCCCCGTCCCCGTCGCTGACCAGGAACGGGATATGACTCGCGACCGGGAAGCCGTCCGGCCCCGCCGTCACCAGCAGCCCGAACGCATACGAGTGCATGAGCGAACGGGTCTTCTCTGCATCTTTTTGAGTGAAAGCCTTTGGAATATACATGGATCATCGATTGGCGGCGGCAAGCCGAATGGCCAGCCCAAGGAAGATGAAGCCCGCTGCCCAGTTGAGAATCCTGCGGGCGATAGCGGACCTGCTCAGCCACTGGCCGA
>JBEPXV010000394.1:0-2956 GCA_041641695.1 Gammaproteobacteria bacterium
GGTACTGGCATCGATGTTGGCTGCGTCGTCGCCGTTGTCGGTGATCAGGATGTAATCGTCGATCCAGGCGTGGAACAGTGCCGCGTTGGCGCGCAGCTTGCCGACACGGTACGCCGCGCCGATATCGATCTGGGTGTGCTTTTCAGTGTCGAGTGTGAACGAGCGGTCTCGTTCCCAGAAATCGGGAGAACGGACGGCACGCCCGATGCCGGCATACACGGTCGCCGGAATCCCTGCCAGGTCCCGTTCCAGTCGCGCAAAGCCGCTGCCGTTGGTATCACGGTCCGTCTGCCCCGGCTCCGCGCCGCCGTAGGCGTCCGGGTCCCTCTTGCTGGCGACCTGCTCGGCCTCCGCTTCGGCGCGATCGACGCGCAGGCCGGCCACCAGGTTGGTTGCCAGGTTCACGACGTGCTCGATCTCACCGAAAACGCCCAACTGGTTAAAGCTCGCTTTGTCCCGGCGGGGCAGACCGTCCACCGAGGGCGCGCCTGCCATGCCCATGGCCATGCGCGAAGTGTGCGCGTTGTGCTGGTAGTCGACGCCGACCGTGGCTGTATTCGAGCTCCCGATCGAGACGTCCGCCGCCAGCCGGCCGCCCGAGGTCGTTCGCTCGGGATTCATTACGCGGCGCGCGGCGGTGGGAGTACGCAGCGAGAAGTTGTCCATGACGTGGTCAATGTTGTTGTGAAAGACCTTGACGGCGAGCTTGTCGATGCCGGCTCCCGGCGAAGCACGCTCGAAGTCGAGCGCGTAGCCGGCGCGGTCGAACGCCGCACCGTCCATGGCGCGATCGGCATAGGCCGCTTCGCCGTCGCTGCGCTCCACGGTCAGCTCCATCCTGGTGTCCGGGTCCGGCGTCCAGCCCGCAATGGCGGTCCCGCTCCAGCGCGTGTGTGCTGAATGAACCTCGTTGCCGTCGCCATCCTCGTAGTCGTCCGCATCCGAGCGCGTGCCGATCATGCGTACGAATCCCTGTTGTCCGCCGCCGGCGACGTCGAGCATCTGGTCGTTGCGGCCGAACGAGCCGCCCACCAGGGATGCAGTGCCGTCGTAACCGGGGCTCTGGAAGCGTTCCGTGCGCCGCTCGAAGCGCACGGTGGCGGCGGTGCCCGCGCCGTAAAGCACGCTCTGCGGTCCCTTGTCCACGATCACCTCGTCATAGGATTCCGGGTATACGTACGCGGTAGGGGGATCCATGCGCTGCGGACAGCCGCCGTGAATATGGGAACCGTCCAGCACGATGTTGAGCCGCGAGCCGCCCAGACCGCGGAACGCGGCGTCGCCGTCAGTGCCGCCTTTCCGGCTGACCGCGAAACCGGGTATGTTCTTCAGGAACGACGCGCCGTCCGACGCCGGTATCGGCTGCTGCGCCGCCTTGGGGTCGATGGCCACGGTCAAGGGGCTGCTCATTCGCGGCGCCGTTACCACGATCTCGCCGAGATTCGCGGGCGCGGCGGAGGTCTGTGCGAACGCAGCAGGGCAACCCGCCGCGAGCGCCGCGGCGATGACAGGGAATGCACGCATGGGATACTCCGAATTGTTATGGTGCACTTCCTTATGCAAGCTCCGTACCGGAGTCCGGTGACCCAGGGATGCCGCGTGTTTCGCGCTGCGCGGGCCAGTGCCTCATTCCATCCAGGCGGGGCATATCACGCGGTCATGGGTGATATGCCACACGGCCTGCCCGGGGCGCGTCAACCGGTATTGCGCATCCCCGCGGCGATGCCGTTGACGGTTACCAGCAGCGCGTCCTGGACCCGGCTGTTGTCGCCGCGGCGGATGCGCGCCAGCAACTCGACCTGCAGCAGGTTCAGCGGGTCGGTGTAGGGGTTGCGCAGATTGATGGATTGCTGAGTGACCGGCTCGTGCTCGAGGGGTACCCGGTGGCGTGTGATGCTGAGCACCGCGTCGTACACGCGTGTGAACCGGCCGCGCAATTCCTCGCCGAAGTGGCGCAGGTCTTCGGGAACCAGGCGCTGGTCGTACTGGCCCGCGACGTCAACATCGGTCTTGGCGAGGACCATCTCGATGGCGTCGAGGGTGGCAGCGAAGAAGGGCCACTCTGACTCCATTTCGTGCAGGCGCGCCATGTCGTGCCCGGACACCGCCTTCAGACCGTAGCCCACGCCCAGCCAGGCGGGCAGCATCAATCGCGTCTGCGTCCAGGCGAATATCCAGGGGATGGCGCGCAGGTGTGCGATATCGCGGCCCGGCTTGCGGCGCGCCGGCCGGCTGCCGATGTTCAGCTTCGCCAGCTCGGCCTCCGGCGTGGCGGCCTGGAAGTAGTCCAGGAAACGCTTGTCGTTCTGAACCAGGTCGCGGTAAGAGCGCATGGCGACCCCGGTCATGGTGTCCATGGCCTCGCGCCACTCCCGCCTGGGATGCGGCGGGGGCGCGAGGCTGGTCTCCAGGACGGATGCCAGGTAGGTGCTCAGTGTCTCCTCGGCCGTCTCCGGCAGGCCGTACTTGGCCTGCACGACTTCGCCCTGCTCGGTGACGCGCAGCCGGCCGTTCACCGAGCCCGGGGGCAGCGACCGGATGGCATCGCGCGCCGGGATGCCGCCCCGGGCGACCGTCCCGCCGCGGCCGTGGAACAGCTTGAGGGATACGCCATGTTGCCGGGCGAGCTCGGTGAGCTGCTCCTGGGCCCGGTACAACCCCCAGGCCGCCGACAACTGGCCGGCGTCCTTGGCCGAGTCGGAGTATCCGATCATCACTTCCTGGTACATGCCGCTGTGGTCCCGGTACCAGTCGACCTGGAACAATCGCTCCATGACGGTCGGCGCGTTCGCCAGGTGCTCCACCCGCTCGAACAGGGGCACCACGGGGAGCGGCTGATGCAGGCCGCACTCGCGCTGCAGCAGCTCCACGGCCAGAACGTCGGAGGCCTCGGAGGCCATCGAGATTACGTAAGCACCCAGGCTCTCGCGGGGGATCTGGGCGAGCACCCGGAATG
>JBEPXV010000395.1:0-2955 GCA_041641695.1 Gammaproteobacteria bacterium
GCGGCCGTCCTTGAACAGCTTGACCGTGGGCAGGCTGCGGACCTGGTACTGGGCCGCCAGCTCCATTTCCTGGTCGGTGTCGACGGTCACCAGGCGCACCGCGCCCCCGAGCTCTTCCACGATGTCATGGAGAACCGGGGTCAGCGACCGGCACGGCCCGCACCACTCGGCCCAGAAATCCACCAGGACCGGCGCCTGGTGCGAGCTCTGAATGACTTTATCCTGGAAATCGGCGGCGGTTGCCGCGCTGATATAGGGTGATTCGCTCATGAGTTCCTCCAGTCGATACCCTGGAGAACGTTGGGGCGAATCAGCGGGATTCAAGGCAGCGGCAACGACCGGCCAGCAATGCCAGTGCATCGAGGCAGCCGCACGGCTCCCGGCTCCGGCTCATTCGGGGTTGCCGGAAAGAAACTCCACGGTTTCCAGAAAGGCGCGGGCGCCGCCCTTGGTATCCTCGGTATTCATCTGGAATCCGAAGCTGGTGATGGGCCGCGTGGCCGGCACGTCGAATTCCTGGTCGAAGGCTTCCTTGAGGTCGAAATTCGTGTTGACGGTTTCTCCCGTGGGCGGGCTGCATGGCACACAGAAGTACCGGCCGCCCTTGCGGTAGTACTGCGCCGTGTAGGCTCGGCCTTCCTGTTCATGCTCGCCGAGAAACAGGCCGATGAAATACGGTGCATTGGGAACGAACAGCGCCCCGCTGTCGATTTTCTCCTCGCCGAAAGAGATCATGGCCGCTATCGGTACCCGGTAAACCCCCTCATCCCAGTCCGCGCCCTGCGGATATCGTTCCACCCCCCAGCGGATGCGGACGCGCTCGGCGCCGGTCAGCTGCAGCTCGCGGACGATGAGGCCTACCTCCTGGCCGTCGGTCTCCAGTACCAGCCGGCCGTTCTCGAAATGCGGGTTGAGACGTTTGGCGTTCCGCTTGAACTCGAAACCCTGTTCCTTCAGCCAGTCCGTCGCGTCGCCGTCGGGCTGCCCGGTGAAATCGATCGTCAGGAGGGTTTCCTCGGCGCGCAGGCCGGGCGCCGTCAACAAGGTGGCCAGCAGGAGAATTGCGGCGGGAACTCGAATCTGGTGGCGACGTGTAATGGTCAGCCCTCCTTATGTCCGGTGAGTTGGAACTGCGCCCGCCCGCATCGACCGGACCCGACGCAGCGGTCCCGGCCTCTGGAACCGGAACGATACCGGTTTAAGACAACGACCCGCAGTCCGGAATTCCGCGGGCGACGGGCCCGGGGGCAACATCAGCCCGCGGCCTTGACTTTCCCCTTGCCGTCGCTGCCGGACACCTCGCGCAGGGTCTCGCCTTCACCGCTGATGAAGGCCTCGGTCAGGCGATATGCCTCGTTGTCGTTGTACTGGCGCGGCGGGTGCTTGCAGAAGTAGCTGGCAGGCGCGTACAGCACGCCGCTCTCGCCCCGATCCAGGGCCAGCGCCGCGCAGCGGATGGTGTCGATCGCCACCCCGGCGGAGTTCGGCGAGTCCTCCACGGACATGCGCATCTCGAGATTCATCGGCACGTCGCCGAACAGCCTGCCCTCCATGCGGATGAAGCAGACCTTGTTGTCGTTCTGCCAGGAGATATAGTCGCTCGGGCCGATGTGGATATCCGCATCGGGCAGGCGCTCGGCCGCCACGGCCTGGACCGCCTCGGTCTTGGATTTCTTCTTGGACTCCAGGCGCTTGCGGTTGAGCATGTTGAGGAAGTCCGTGTTGCCGCCGGTGTTGAGCTGATAGGTTCGCTCGAGCTTCACGCCGCGGTTCTTGAACAGGTCCACCAGGGCACGGTGAATGATCGTCGCCCCCATCTGCGACTTGATGTCATCTCCGATGATGGGCAGCCCGGCAGCTTCGAAACGCCTGGCCCACTCCGGATCGGACGCCACGAAAACGGGAATATTGTTGACGAAGGCGCAGCCGGCTTCCAGGGCGCATTCGGCGTAGAAATGCGTCGCCTCCTCGGAGCCGACGGGCAGATAATTGAGCAGCACCTGCACGCCGCATTCTTTCAACACCTGCACGACCTCTTCCCTGGACGGCTCCGGCCGGCGCGCCGGGACGAAAGTCTGCGCCGGGTCATAGTGCTCCATGTGAACGGAGAAGCCGTCCAGGGTGCGGCCCATGCGCACTTCGACCCCGGACGGGGGAAGCTCGCCGCAGAACACGGTGGTGCAGTTGGGGGGCTGGAAAATCGCTTCGGTCACGTCTCTGCCCACCTTGCGCTCATCGATATCGAATGCCGCCGCCACCTGGATGTCGAACGGCCGGTAGCCGCCAAGGGTCCAGTGCATGATACCGATCGCCTCCCCGGGGTCCTTGTCCCGGTAGTAATGAATTCCTTGAACCAACGAACTGGCGCAGTTGCCGACACCGACGATGCCGATCTTGATCTTGTTGGTCATAGTTGTATTCTCCTGACAACCAAGGACTGATTCTTGTTCATTGCCGTATGCCTGTTCGGCCACCAGGCGAAGGCGCGCCTCTCGACAGACGCGGCGGTCCTGCGTTCCGGCCGTATGCAACCAACCCGATGCGGTTCATCCCGTGCGCTGCCGGGCAGGTTGGCGTCGCCGTTTCGCATTGTAAACCGCCGGAATCCATCCAAGTGTTTCATTCTACAGTATATTAATTGAAAAGCATGACTCGCGTGCCGCCCGGCGGCGGCGTGGCTGTTACTTTCGCCCGATGGGCGGTGCCCGTGTGCTAGCGGCTGCGAGGCAGACTGCCGCCCAGCCCCTCACTCGCCATGTTGACGGCCCGGAATATGGCGCGGCCCTTGCTCATGGTTTCCTGCCATTCCAGCTCCGGCACGGAATCGGCGACAATGCCGGCACCGGCCTGGATATGCAGGGTACGATCCTTGATGACCGCGGTGCGTATGGCTATGGCGGTATCCATGTTGCCGTTCCAGCCTATGTAGCCCACCGCGCCGGAATACACGCCCCG
>JBEPXV010000396.1:0-2954 GCA_041641695.1 Gammaproteobacteria bacterium
GCCGGCTACGCCGGGTACACCTTGATGGCGGCGGATTCCAGCGTCCTGACCGTGGAGTACAAACTGAACCTGATGGCGCCGGCTGACGGGGACGTGCTGATCGCCCGCGGCAGGGTCCTGCGGCCCGGCAAAAACCTGGTCGTGACCCAGGCAGACGTGTTCGTCGACAAGCAAGGCGCGGAGAAGCAGTGCGGCGTGCTGCTGCAGACGTTGATGTGTCTGCACAAGCGTTCTGATACGGCAGATCGGACAGTTTAGACATTGATCCCTCTTCATCAACCCTCACCCTATCCCTCTCCCAATCATGGGAGAGGGGACCCTTCGTTCCATGCGGAGGGAGAGGGAAATGGTGGTGAACAACGATTCATCATGATCCAGTTATCGGCAGGTGGAAAGACATGACACAGAGCTATCCAGGCTTGAACTTCGATCTCGGCGAAACCGCCGACATGATGCGCCAGCAGGTTTACAACTTCGCGCACAAGGAGATTGCTCCGCTCGCCGCGGATATCGACAGGGACAACGAGTTCCCTAGAGAGCTGTGGAACAAGATGGGCGACATGGGCCTGCTGGGGGTCACCGTCGAGGAGGAGTACGGCGGCGCGGCCATGGGCTACCTCGAGCACGTCATCGCCATGGAGGAGATCAGCCGGGCCTCGGCGTCCGTGGGGCTGTCCTACGGCGCCCACTCGAACCTGTGCGTCAACCAGATCCGGCGCAACGGAAACGATGAACAGCGGCAGCGGTACCTGCCGAAGCTCATCACGGGCGAGCACGTGGGCGCCCTGGCCATGAGCGAGCCGGGCTCCGGCTCGGACGTGGTCAGCATGAAGCTGCGCGCCGAGGACAAGGGCGATCGCTACGTCCTGAACGGCAACAAGATGTGGATCACCAACGGTCCCGACGCGGACGTACTGGTGGTCTACGCCAAGACCGACCCGGACGCCGGGTCGCGCGGCATCACCGCTTTTCTCATCGAGAAAGACTTCCCCGGCTTTTCCACCGCCCAGAAACTGGACAAGCTGGGCATGCGGGGCTCCAATACCTGCGAGCTGGTGTTCCGCGACTGCGAGGTGCCGAAGGAGAACGTGCTCGGCGAGCTCAACAAGGGCGTGAACGTGCTGATGAGCGGGCTGGACTACGAGCGAGTGGTGCTGTCCGGCGGGCCGCTGGGCATCATGCAGGCGTGCCTCGACGTCGTGATCCCCTACGTCCATGAACGCAAGCAGTTCGACCAGCCCATCGGTGAGTTCCAGCTCATGCAGGGCAAGCTGGCGGATATGTATACCACGCTGAACGTGTGCCGCGCCTATGTCTATGCCGTGGCCCGGGCCTGCGACCGCGGCGAGACCACCCGCAAGGATGCAGCCGGGGCGATTCTGTACTCGGCGGAGCGGGCAACCCAGATGGCCCTGGAGGCGATTCAGGCCCTGGGCGGCAACGGCTACATCAACGACTACCCCACCGGCCGCCTGCTGCGGGACGCCAAGCTGTACGAAATTGGCGCCGGCACCAGCGAGATCAGGCGTATGCTGATCGGCCGGGAGCTGTTTCAGGAGACGGTGTGAGCAGGGAGCCCCGGTCATCGAATCAACCCGCTCCCCAACGAAGGGTCCCCTCGCCCCCGCAGGGCGAGCGGGACAGGGTGAGGGGACGAGCAATCATTCAGCAACTACAGGTCATGTACACATATATCGTATTTCCCCTCACCCCAGCCCTCTCCCCCGGTGGGGGAGAGGGTGTGGCCATCGAATCGCGCCACCCCGCAACGAAGGCCCCCTCGCTCCCGAAGTGGCGGAGAAATCAGGAAAGAATCGATGGCCACATCCCCTAATACATACCGTCTTCCGGAGGGAGAAGGTTTTGTTTCTGACGGTCCAACGACAAGACAGCGAAGCATCAAGAGGTTTCAAACATGAGCAATGATCCAATCGTCATTATCGGCGCCGCCCGCACTCCCATGGGCTCCTTCCAGGGCAAGCTGGGCACCCTGACGGCCCCTGAGCTCGGCGCCGCCGCCATCCGCGGGGCGCTGGCGCGCGCCGGCGTGGAACCGGACGCCGTCGAGGAAGTCATCATGGGCTGCGTCCTGCCCGCCGGGCAGGGCCAGGCACCGGCCCGCCAGGCCTCGCTGGGGGCCGGCATCCCGCTGGCCGCCGGCTGCACCACTGTCAACAAGATGTGCGGCTCGGGCATGAAAGCCGCCATGCTGGCCAACGACTCCCTGCGCGCCGGCAGCAACCGCATTATGGCGGCGGGCGGCATGGAGAGCATGAGCAACGCTCCCTATCTGCTGCCCAAGGCAAGGGCCGGCTACCGGATGGGCCACCAGCAGGTGATGGATCACATGTTTCTGGACGGCCTGGAGGACGCCTACGACAAGGGCCGCCTGATGGGCACCTTCGCCGAGGACACCGCCGACAAGTACGGCTTCACCCGCGAGGCCCAGGACGAGTTCGCCATCCGCTCGCTGAAACGGGCCATGCAGGCCAACGAGGACGGCACGTTCGCCGACGAGATTACGCCGGTGACCGTCAAGACCCGCAGGGAGGAGCTCGAGATCGCCATGGACGAGCAGCCGTTCAACGCCAACCTGGACAAGATTCCGCACCTCAAACCCGCATTTCGCGAAGGCGGCACGGTGACGGCGGCCAACTCCAGCTCCATATCCGACGGCGGCGCGGCGCTGATCCTCACCACCGAATCCCACGCTGACCGTATTCACGCCAGCCCGGTCGCGCGCATCCTGGGGCACAGCACTCACGCCCACGAGCCCGGCTGGTTCACAACCGCGCCGGTATCGGCCATCCGCAAGCTGCTCGAGCACCTCGACTGGTCAGCCGACGACGTGGACCTGTACGAGATCAACGAGGCCTTCGCGGTGGTGACCATGGCGGCCATGGAGGAGTTCAACCTGCCGGCCGACAAGGTCAACATCCACGGCGGCGCCTGCG
>JBEPXV010000397.1:0-2944 GCA_041641695.1 Gammaproteobacteria bacterium
TTGCCCCGATGCTCGAAGAGACGGTGCCCGGGGTCGTCAACATCTCGACCACGGGCACCGTGCGCATACGCGAGAACCCGCTCTTCCGCGACCCGTTCTTCCGGCGCTTTTTCGATCTGCCGCCCCAGCAGCGGGAGCGCAGGCGCCAGAGCCTGGGGTCGGGGGTGGTGATAGACGCCGACGAGGGCCTGGTGGTGACCAATGCGCATGTCATCGACAAAGCCGATGAAATCAAGGTGACGCTGCAGGACGGCCGCGAGCTCACCGCGGAGCTGGTGGGAACCGATCCGGACTCGGACGTGGCGGTGGTGCGCATCGACGCCGACAACCTCACGGAAATACCCATGGGTGATTCCGACGAGCTGCGGGTTGGCGATTTCGTGGTGGCCATCGGCAATCCGTTCGGCCTCAATCAGACCGTGACATCCGGAATTGTCAGCGCCCTGGGCCGCAGCGGCCTGGGTATCGAAGGCTATGAGGATTTCATCCAGACCGACGCGTCCATCAACCCGGGCAACTCCGGCGGTGCCCTGATCAACCTCAAAGGCGAGCTCGTGGGCATCAATACGGCCATCCTCGCGCCCTCGGGCGGCAACGTCGGTATCGGATTCTCGATTCCCATCAACATGGTTCAGCAGCTCACCACGCAGTTGGTCGAGCACGGCAAGGTCGAACGCGGCCGCCTGGGTGTATACATCCAGGACCTCACGCCCAACCTGGCCCAGGCCTTCGGCATCGAAGCCAGCCGGGGTGCCGTTGTCGCCCAGGTCGCGCCGGAGTCCCCGGCGGAAGAAGCCGGCCTGCGGGAAGGTGACGTGATCATTGAGATCAACGGGGCGCCGGTAGAAGGCGCGACGGACCTGCGCAACGAAGTGGGCCTGCTGCGGCCCGGCAAGACCATCGAGCTGGGGGTCCTGCGCGATGGCGAGCACATGAGCATTGAAGCCGAGATCAAGGCCCAGCAGGCCGAGGTGATCCAGGGCGCGGCACTACACCCGGCCCTGGAAGGCGCCGTTTTCACGGCACTGCCCGACGACCTCGAACGCCGCGGAAAGGAGGGCGGGGCTTACGTGGAATCCGTGTCCCGGGGCAGCCCCGCCTGGCAGAACGAGCTGCGCAGCGAGGACATCATTACCTCGGTGAACCGCCGTCGGTTCCGGACCCTGGAGGAGTTCCGGCACCTGGTAAGCGGCGCCCCCGAGCTGCTGTTCAGCATCCGGCGCGGCCAGCAGGCGTTCTTTCTGGCGATCCGCTGACAGGGATGGTTCAGCGAGCTGCTCCCGGGACATGGATGTCCCCTCCTGTGGCATTATTCGCCTCACCTGAACACGCTTCCGAGCCATGACTGATTACTTGATCGCCCCGTCGATACTGTCGGCGGATTTCGCCCGCCTGGGCCGGGAAGTCGAGGACGTGCTGTCGGCGGGGGCCGACATGGTGCATTTCGATGTCATGGACAACCACTATGTCCCGAATCTCACCTTCGGCCCGGTGGTGTGCAAGGCGCTGCGGGACCACGGCGTGACCGCGCCCATCGACGTGCACCTGATGGTGAAGCCCGTGGACGACCTGATCGGCATGTTCGCCGATGCCGGGGCGAGCTATATCACGTTTCATCCTGAAGCCAGCGAGCATGTCGACCGCTCATTACAGCTGATCAGGGACCATGGCTGCCGCTGCGGCCTGGTACTGAATCCGGCCACGCCGCTGAGTGTACTGGACTGGACCCTGGACAAGCTGGACATGGTGCTGCTGATGTCCGTGAACCCGGGCTTTGGCGGCCAGGCCTTCATCCCTGGCGCGCTGGAGAAGCTGCGCCGCGCCCGGGACATGATCGACCGCGCCGGCGGCGGTGCCCGCCTGGAGATCGATGGCGGCGTGAAGATCGGCAATATCGGCGCCGTGGCCGCCGCCGGAGCCGACACTTTCGTGGCGGGCTCGGCGATCTTCGGCAGCGACGATTACGCCGAGACCATTACCGCCATGCGCAGCGAGATCGACAAGGCCGTATCGTGAACATGTCAACGCCGCCGGCGGGCGCGCCGGAGCGCGGACTCGCCGGCGAGTGGCCGCGGGCGGTGCTGTTCGATCTCGACGGCACGCTGGTTGACACCGGCCCCGATATCGCCGCGGCCATCAACCGCATGCTGGTGGCCATGGGACGACAGACCTACAGCGTGGACCGCGTCCTGGAGTGGGTTGGCGAGGGGGCGCCGCGTCTCGTGCAACGAGCCCTGGCCGGCGGGACGGACGACCGGCGACCGGTCGCGGGGGAGCTCGAACGCGGCCTGGCGCTGTTCTACGAGCACTACTCGGCCCGCATCTGTGTGCACAGCGAGCCCTATCCATACACGCGCCGGGTTCTGGATAGCCTGCGCGCCTCGGGTATCCGGTCGGGCTGTGTCACCAACAAGCCGGAGGGGCTCAGCCGCCAGCTTCTGGACGCCCTGGCCCTGACGCCGATGTTCGACGTCATCGTCGGTGGTGATACCCTGGAGTTCAAGAAACCGCGTCCGGAGCCGATTCATCACGCCTGCCGGGTCCTGGATCTGTCCCCGGACGACGTGGCTTACGTGGGTGACTCCATGACCGACTGCCGCGCGGCGGCCGCGGCGAACGTGACCATGATCGTGGTGACCTACGGCTACAGCCGGAGCGCGGACTTGACGAAGGCACCCTGCGCGGCAATGATAGACACTCTCGGCGAACTGGCCGAAGCACTGACAGATACACGAAAGTCCCTGACCGATTGATGATCATGTCCGGAACATGCAGGCGGCTCTGGTTCGGCTGGCGATGGCGCCGCTGACCGAACCTCGTTGTGCCCCTGATGCCCTTGTTTGCCCGGAGATGAATCATGTTTCACGACAAGCCCGCCATTAGCGCCGAAGACCTCCGTCAGTTCGCGACGGACGGCTATAACCGCGTGCCGGTGATGCGCGAA
>JBEPXV010000398.1:0-2921 GCA_041641695.1 Gammaproteobacteria bacterium
CGCGCCAATACCGTCTACGAAGGCGAATATCTGCTGGGCACGTCCATCGCCCGGCCGTTGATCTCCAAGCGGCTGGTTGAGATCGCCCACGGAACCGGCGCCGACGCCATCGCCCACGGCGCCACCGGAAAGGGCAATGACCAGGTCCGCTTCGAGCTGGGTGCCTACGCGCTGGATCCGAACATCAAAGTCATCGCCCCCTGGCGGGAATGGGATCTGACCTCGCGTCAGAAGCTCATGGATTACGCGAAAAACCACGGCATTCCCGTGGAATCCAAGGCCGACGGCACGTCCCATTACTCCATGGACGCCAACATGCTGCACATTTCCTACGAAGGCGGCGAGCTCGAGGATCCCTGGGTCGCCCCCCCAACCGACATGTGGCGCTGGACCACGGATCCCGAGCAGGCACCGGGCGAAGCCGAGGAGATCGAGATCGGCTTCCGCCATGGCGACCCGGTGACCTTGAACGGCAAATCCCAGAGCGCGTCCGAGATGCTCGCGGCCCTGAACGACGCCGGCGCCCGGCACGGCATCGGCCGGCTGGACATCGTCGAGAACCGCTACGTGGGCATGAAGTCCCGCGGCTGCTACGAGACCCCTGGCGGCACTCTGCTCCTCAAGGCGCATCGCGCCATCGAGTCCATTACCCTGGACCGCGAGGTCGCCCACCTCAAGGACGACCTCATGCCGCGCTACGCCACGCTGATCTACAACGGCTACTGGTGGAGCCCGGAACGTCAGGCTCTGCAGGGCCTGATCGACGACACCCAGGAGACGGTTAACGGCGAAGTGCGTCTCAAGCTGTACAAGGGCGGCGTTACGGTTACCGGGCGCCGCTCGGAAAGCGATTCGCTGTTCGATGAATCCATCGCCACCTTCGAGGACGACGCCGGGGCCTACAACCAGACCGACGCCGAGGGTTTCATCAAGCTCAACGCACTGCGAATGCGGATCGCGGGGCTGCGCAAGAGGTAACTTGCTTTTCTTCGACGAGGCCACTGACAGACAGGCGGACGAAACTTTCTCTCGCCAAGTCCGCGGAGTCCGCAGAGAAGTGACCGGCCCGGGGCGCGTGCCATCCGGAGCGACAAATCGTTCTGGTTTCGAGCCGGGTGCCGTTTTGCCCTTCCTGTCTCTTCGCGGGCCCGGCGTGCCTGGCGGCGATTGACAGAGTAGATTCTCGACTTGGGCCGTACCCGCATGACCTTCACTGTCTCGGTCGTCGTCCCGGTTTTCAACGAGCTTGACCTGGTGCCCGAGCTGGCTTGCCACCTTTCCAGTCTGGGCGCCTGGCAGGTCATCGTGGTTGACGGAGGCAGCAGCGACGGCACCTGGGAAAAGGTCAACGAGGCCAAGCCCCCATCCGCCATTGTATGCCGGAGCGAAAGGGGCCGGGCCCTGCAGATGAACGCCGGCGCGCAGCGCGCGAGCGGGGATGTGCTGCTGTTCCTGCACGCTGACACGAGACTGCCCGGGGGGGCACTGGCCACGTTGACCGAAGCGCTGGCGCGCGCCCCGGCATGCAGATGGGGCCGGTTCGACGTGCGCTTTGATCGAGCCGGACCGAGCCTGACGCTCGTGGCACGGGCCATGAACCTGCGCTCGGCGTGGACCGCCATCTGCACCGGTGACCAGGCGATGTTCGTCTTCCGCGACGATTTCCTGGACATTGGCGGCTTTGCCCCGCTGCCGCTCATGGAGGATATCGACCTGTCCCGGCGCCTCAAGCGGCGCACGCGCCCCGTGCGCATCCGCCGGCCGGTGGTCACGTCCTCGCGGCGCTGGCGGACTCACGGCGTGTGGCGGACCGTCGTCTTGATGTGGCGGCTGCGCTGGTTATATTGGCGGGGCATTCCCGCGTCGGAACTGGCGGCACGCTACAACGGGAGACCGTAATGGAGGCCGAGCTGATTCTGTTTGCCAAGACGCCGGTCGCCGGCCGGGTCAAGACCCGCATGATCCGCGACCTGGGCGAGCAGGCCGCGGCGAGCCTGGCCGCAGCACTGGTCGAGGAAAGCGTGCGGCGCGGCGTCGATTTCTGGCCGGGACCGGTCAACCTGCGCGTCTGGCCCGACAGCCGGCATGAATGCTTCGAGGAAATCCGCCGGCGTTACGGCGTCACGGCCTCCCTGCAGTCCCAGGGCGACCTGGGCGCGAAGATGTTTGCCGCCCTGGACGACGCCCACCAGCGCGGCGTGGCGGCCGCCGTCATGGGCTGCGACGTGCCCCACTGCCCGGCCGAAACCCATCGAACCGCACACGCGTTCCTGAGCCAGGGCCGGGCAGTCATCGGCCCGAGCTTCGACGGCGGATACTATCTCATCGGCATGACGCCGCCGGACCGCCGGTGCTTCGAGCGCATCGCCTGGGGCGGCAACAAGGTGTTCGACACCACCCTCAAGCGCGCCGCCCGCGCCGGCATCGATCTCATCGTCCTGCAGCAGCTCAACGACATCGACACCATGGCCGACCTGGAGTCGCTGCGGGAAACCCACCCGCAGCTGGTGGACCGTCTGCTGGACGCCGCGAGCCAGCCTTGACACTACGACAGCCGGTGGCCGCCGGATCGTCATGAAGCACGATGACATCGCAACGCCGATGCAGCGGACCAACGCAAAACCTCGCCGCCTGCCTCAAATCACCACAAGGACGCTGCCGGATGCTTTTTCACCAAGCGAGTATCGGGGAGAGATAACCACCGAAGGCACCAACGTACTGGGGGCCCCGAGGGGTCACGACCGGGAACGCAGGCGCCCTGGCGCTGAGCTGTTCCCCGCTATGGATCGTTGTCGGGATGAGTCCCGACCAGAGATAAACATCGAAGGCACCAACGTACTGGGGGCCCCGAGGGGTCACGACCGGGAACGCAGGCGCCCTGGCGCTGAGCTGTTCCCCGCTATGGATCGTTGTCGGGATGA
>JBEPXV010000399.1:0-2904 GCA_041641695.1 Gammaproteobacteria bacterium
CTCTATATGAATGCGATATCCGGGTGCCTGTCGACCACGTCCTGGAAGTCGCCGCTGGTCGCGTCCTCGCCGCGAGCCAGCCATCTCTTGAACGCCAGGTACGACTCCACCACCTGCTCGCCGCCGTCCGGATCCCGGATGACGAAGAAAGGCGCGCGCGTCACACCGTGCCGCGCAGCGGCCGCCGCGCCCGGGCTGGCTGGATCGTCATCGCGCGCAACCTGGATCTCGTCCACCCGGTCCATCAGGCCGTCGGCATGCAGCCGCCGCTCGATATCCCGGCACTTGGCGCAGGCCTCGCCGTCCGCCAGCAGCTTCTTAACGAATACGATTCCTGACTGATCACGCGACATTGTCGTCACCCCGCTTTGCGGACGTTGTCTGAATGCAGGCCGCACTCCTTCTCCGCGCTGTTCTCCCACCACCAGCGTCCCTCGCGCTCGTGCTGGTTCGGCAGAACCGCCCGCGTGCACGGCTCGCAGCCGATGCTGGTGAATCCCTTGCGATGCAGCTCGTTGTACGGCACGTCGTTGTCGCGGATGTAGGCCCAGACATCGGCGGAGGTCCAGTTCGCCAGGGGGTTGAACTTCACAAGGGCGCGGTCGGCACCAGAGAACACCGCGTCGCGCTGCACCACCGGCACCTCGGCCCGCGTATCCGGGCTCTGGTCGTGGCGCTGGCCGGTGACCCAGGCATCCAGCGTGGCGAGCTTGCGGCTCAGCGGCCCGACCTTGCGGATACCGCAGCATTCGCTGTGGCCGTCGCGGTAGAAGCTGAACAAGCCCTTCTCGCGCACCAGTCGGCCGAGCTGCTCGGCGTCGGGGTGCAGGACGTCCAGCGCGACCGGGTATGTTTCGCGCACGGTTTCGATGAACCGGTAGGTGTCCGCGTGCAGCCGGCCCGTGTCCAGGGTGAACACCGGCACGCCGGGACGGATCCGGCTGGCCATGTCCACCAGCACCACGTCCTCGGCGCCGCTGAACGACACGGCAATGTTGTCGTACTGGTTGAGTGCCCACTCCAGGATCTCCTCGGGGTGGCGCTCCGCCAGGCGCCCGGCCAGGGGCTCGAGCTCGAATGTCGTCATACTGCAATCTCCTTTCTGGTGTCCGCGGCGCCGAGTGCGCGCCGGCGGAAGATCAACGGGACACGATCATGGGAAGGCTGGTAGCGCACCGTCACGGCGTCGAAACCCGCCAGCAACCCGGCGATGGTTTCCCCGGTTGCCGGCTCGAAAGCATCCATGCCGCACCGCTCCATAAACATTACATGGTCGCGCCGGGCGCCGAGGGCGCGCAGCTCGCCGTGGTAACCGTGGCGCTCGCGCAACAGGTAGGCCTGGGAGTAACCGCGGCCTTCGCCGAATTTGTCGAACTCGATGGCGATCAGCTCCAGGCCGTCCAGGAACGGCGCCAGGTCCTCCACGGTGTCGCCGGGTCGCAGGCGCACGCCGACCTTGCCGGCATGCCCGGCACAGGCCTCGTGCTCCGCGCGCCGGCGCTCCAGGGTCACGGTGATGTTGCCCGTGCCCAGGGGCTCGTCGTCAGACCGATGCGACCACTGATTCGTTCGTACTTTTCGGTTGATGATGACTGACATAGACCTGATCCTTGAATGGTTGAATACCCACGCGTGCGTAGGTGTCGATGAACCGCTCGCCCGGCCGGCGCTGGTTCAGATACACGTTGATGACCTGCTCGATGGTCTCGGCAACCGCCTCCTTCGGCACACTCGGGCCGATGCGCTTGCCGATGGCCGCGTCGTCGTCGGCCCGGCCTCCGAGGGTGATCTGGTACCACTCCTGGCCGTGCTTATCGACGCCGAGGATGCCGATGTGGCCGGCATGGTGATGGCCGCAGGCGTTCATGCAGCCGGACATCTTGAGCTGGACCGGGCCGATGTCGTACAGCCGGTCCAGACGGTCGAAACGTTCGTTGATCTGCCGGGCGATGGGAATGGAGCCCGCATTCGCCAGCGAGCAGAAATCCAGCCCCGGGCAGCAGATCATGTCGTTCAGGGTGCCGATGTTGGCGGTGGCCAGGCCCTGCCGGTCCAGTTCCCGCCACACCTTGACCACGTCTTCCTGCCGGACCCAGGCGAGCACCAGGTTCTGCTCGTGGGTAGTGCGGATCTCGTCGCGGCTGTAGCGCTCGCCGATGTCGGCCACGGCGCGCATCTGCGCGGAGGTGACGTCGCCGGGCGGCACGCCGGGCTCCTTGAGGGAGATGGTGACGATGCGGTATTCCGGGTGCTTGTGATCGCGGGTGTTGTGCCGGTACCAATCGGCAAAGCGTGTATCCAGCATCCAGCGTTCGATCTGCCGGGTGCCGCCAGCTTGCGGCCCACCCCGGTGCCCATCGTCGCGGAAATGCCGGGCCACCGTCTCGATCTCCTCCGGGCCGATCTCCAGCGACTCCCCGCCTTCGACCATGCTGCGCCACTCGCGCTCGACCTGGCCGCGGAAGGATTCGATGCCGACGGCATTGACCAGGATCTTGATGCGCGCCTTGTGGATGTTGTCGCGGCGCCCCAGCAGGTTGTAGACCCGCAGAATCGCTTCGATATAGGACAGCAGATGCCGGCGCGGCAGGAACTCGCGGATCAGTTTGCCCACCACCGGGGTGCGGCCCATGCCGCCGCCGACCCAGACCTCGAACCCCGGCTCGCCCTGCTCGTCGGCGACCAAGCGGATACCGATATCGTGAAACTTGATGGCTGCCCGGTCGCGGCTGCCGCCGGTCACGGCGATCTTGAACTTGCGCGGCAGCCAGGAGAACTCGGGATGCAGCGTGGACCACTGGCGGATGATCTCGCAGTAGGGCCGCGGGTCCTCGACCTCGTCGGCGGCCACGCCGGCGATATGATCGCTGGTCACGTTGCGCACGCAGTTGCCGCTGGTCTGGA
>JBEPXV010000400.1:0-2900 GCA_041641695.1 Gammaproteobacteria bacterium
TGCTGAACCACATCTGGTTCCCGTGGGCACGCGGCGCCCAGACAGTGGTCGTGCTCAGCATCCTGGTCTACCTGGGCCAGGTTTTGGGATACGCTCACCTGGTCCACCAGCAGGATCCGCGGCAGCCGGCACCCGACGAGTCCCCGGCCTATTCGCTCGAGCTGTCGGACGACGGCGCCGTGGCGACGCTGCGTGGACCTATCGACTTCGGCGTCACCCGTGAGCTGACCCGGCTGCTCGACAAGCATGAATCGATCCGGATTGTCAGCCTGGACAGCCGCGGCGGCCGGGTGTCCGAGGCGCGCGGCCTGGCATTGCTGATCGACCGCCACCGCCTGGCGACTTATTCCGGGAACGTGTGCAGCTCCGCGTGCACGCAGGCGTACATCAGCGGCAAACGGCGTATTCTGGGTCCCCGGGGGCGGCTCGGATTTCACAGGTACCGGCTCGACTCCCCCTACGCGTCCATTTTCGTGGACCCGGATGCCGAGCAGCGCAGCGATCTGGCGTTTTTTCGCAGCCGGGAGGTCGACCCCGAATTTCTCGAGCGCGTGCTGGGCACGCCCAGCACCGCCATGTGGTTCCCGTCCCACGACGAACTCCTGGCTGCCGGCGTCGTGCATGAAGTCCGGGCGCTCCGCTAGGGCGCCGGCCGGGAAACCGGCGCGGCGCGTTCCCCGGCGCGCTCCCGGAACTGTAACGTCAGCAGTAAGCCTCTGTCGCGACCTGACTCTCGACAGTCATTCCACGACCACCGGCCGGCTCGCCAGCACCTTGCGGCCCTGGCGCTGGATGTAGCGGATCTCGTACTCCCCGGGATCCGGCGGCGTCGCGAGCTTCAAAGGCGAGCCCTCGCGGGTGTAGGTGTGGGTGTAGGTGATGTGATCGCCGGCATCGGCATCCGGCTCGAACACCGCGATGTAGTCGCGCTCGTAGTCCGGGCCCGTCTGCGACTTCCATGGTTCGCTCAGCCGTAACGTCATCCGTTGCGCGCGCGACTTCGGCGGTGTAACGGCCCGGCTCGAGAGCCATGCGCAGTGCCGCGATATCGAAATCCTCGACCACCGTCTCGCCTGTCTCCTCATCGGCCAGCGTCCACACGAGATCACGCGAAATAACCGGCCCGTCCTCGCCGGCCGTGGCCTCGAAGATGATGTCGAACTTATCGGGTTCGGCCGGCGCGCGGGCGCGGCACTGCGGGACGCAGCAATGCATTGATTCAGACTTATCGATTGCGGGAGTTATAAACGACTTGCCCGTCCGGTATGGGTGGCGATGCCTGCGGAGGGCTGAAGCGCACCGCCCGTACGTCAACCATCATACCGTCGGCAAAGACGCGAGCAGACCGCGAAGATCCACAGGCTCGATAAGGGGGGACTGGGCGCGCTCGATACCCTTGCCGCGGTCGCAGAGCAGGTCGCCCCTGCCTACAAGGGACTCGCCGCCGGGCTCGTCCAGAATGATCTGGGAGTTGGTCGAGCTGGTGACCCTGAGGCAGATCTTGAGGGGCAGGTTGGCTTTGATGGGACCCGTGACGATACTTTTGTCGGGGCGCTGGGTAGCCAGCACCAGGTGGATGCCGGCCGCGCGGCCCTTGGCGGCGAGACGGGCCACCAGGTTCTCGAACCGGGCTTTTTCCTTCTTGCCGGCCAGCACCAGGTCGGCGAACTCGTCGAAGACGATGACGTGGAACGGCAGGTCCAGGCTGCCGGCTTTGATCCGCTCGCCCAGGTTGCTGTGTCCCTCGGCGGCCAGCTGCCGGTAACGCTGCTCCATGTCGTCCACCGCCTGCTCGAGACAGGCCGCTGCGTCGTCGACATTGCTGACAATGGGGCCGGCCAGGTGCGGCAGGTCCTGCAGGTCGCCGAAGGTCAGCACCTTGGGGTCGATCAGGGTCAGTCTCAGGGACGCCGGTCCGTTGCGCTGCAGCAGCGAGGCGATCATGGATTTGAGAAGCTCGCTCTTGCCGCTTCCGGAGGTGCCGGCCACCAGCACATGGCAGGTCGTCGGGTCGGCGAAATCGCCCAGCAGGAGCCGGCCGTCCACCCCCAGCCCGATGGGAAATGCCATGCGGCTGGGATGCTCCGCCAGGTCGGGGTGGGATTGGACGTCCCGCCAGAAGACGGTATCCGGTTCTTGCTTGGGCACATCAATGGTTACGTACCCCTCGGCCGGCTCGACGCGCGGCGGCGCTCGCAGCGCCAGGCGTACCTGCAGATCCTCGGCGCGGTTGGCGAGCGACACCACCTTGACGCCGGCCGCCGGCCGAACCTGGTAGCGCACCAGCTGCGGCGCGATGATCCTGCCTATGACCTCGACGTTGAGCTTGAAAGCCTCGAAGGTCCCGGCGATCCGGTCGGAGAGATCGGGCTCGTTTGTAGAGGCGGGGGCAGCGGGCCCGGCGGGCGCTGCGTCCTCGTCGTCCCCGGCGCGGGCCTTCCGCCCCGTCAGCTCGGAGACCACCGGCAACACCATCTGCTTGAACAGGTCGCGCAGATCCACCGGACTGACCTCCAGCGGATTGAGCTCCGGCTCGTAGTATTCCAGCAGACCGGCGAAGCTCAGGCCCGGCCGGCTCGCCTCCAGCAGATGCGCGTAGATCGCCAGTTGCAGCAGATCCTCCTTGGTCTGCGCCCCGCGCGAGAGCTTGTAGTCAACCACCACGACCCCGTGGACGGGATCGCTGCGCACCGCGTCCACCCTGCCGGATACCCGCAGGCCGGTGCCGTCGATCTCGACGCCCTGAACCGCCAGCTCCTCGCCCAGGAACAGGTCCTGCCAGTCGTTGAAATCCGGGAGCGCGCGGCGCAGCTCGTTCAACCGGCCGCAAAAGGCGCGCAGGCAGCGGCTTAAGTGATGGGCGGACTCGACCTGGCCCGCCTCCGCCAGCTCGCTCAGCC
>JBEPXV010000401.1:0-2889 GCA_041641695.1 Gammaproteobacteria bacterium
TTGCGGGCGGCGCGCATCTTGTCCAGCAGCTCCACCGGCAGCGGCTCGCCCGTCTCGTAGTGGCCGGAAATCAGGTTCAGGGCCTCGGGCTCCCAGCACCAGTTCTCCATGAACTGGCTCGGCAGCTCCACCGCGTCCCAGGCGACGCCGTTGATGCCCGACACCGAGACATAATCCACCCGCGACAGCATGTGATGCAGGCCGTGGCCGAACTCGTGGAACAGAGTCAGCACCTCCTCGTGGGTCAGCAACGCGGGACGGTCGCCGACCGGCGGGGAAAAGTTGCAGACCAGGTAGGCCACGGGGGCCTGGACGTCGGCGCCGGCACGCTTGCGCGGAATGCAGTCATCCATCCAGGCCCCGCCGCGCTTGCCGTTCCTGACGTAAGGGTCGAGAAAGAAACGGCCGCGCAGCTCGCCGCCGGCATCCACCAGCTCATAGAAGCTGACGTCGGGATGCCAGGTCTCGACATCATCCACGCGGCGGGCCTCGATGCCGTACAGACGCTTGACCACCCGGAACAGTCCCTGGATGACCCGGTCGACGGGAAAGTACGGCCGCACGTCCTCGTCCGAGAACGCGTAGCGCGACTGGCGCAGACGCTCGGACACGAAGGCCATGTCCCAGGCTTCCAATTCCGGCAGGCCGCACTCGTCGCGGCCGAACTCCTCCAGCTCGCGGCGCTCGTGCTCAGCGGCGGCGCGCACCCGGCCCGCGAGATCCACCAGGAACTGCTCGACCTGCTCGGGAGATTCCGCCATCTTGGTTTCCAGCGACACCGAGGCGTAGTCGTCGAAGCCCAGCAGCCGGGCCGCCTCCTGGCGCAGGGCCATGATCCGCTCGATGGCCTCGCTGTTGTCGTAACGGCCGGCGTCCGGACCCCGCTCGCTGGCCCGGGTGACGAAGGCGTCGTACATCTGCCGGCGCAGCTCGCGGTTCTCGCAGTACATCATGAACGGCAGGTACGACGGTATGTGCAGGGTGAAGCGCCAGCCGTCGGTGCCCTGCTCCCGGGCCGCCTCGCGCGCCATCTCCAGCGCCGATTCCGGCAGGCCGGCGAGCCGCGTCCCGTCCGCCACGTGCAGGGACCAGCTTTCGGTGGCATCCAGGACATTGCGCTCGAAACGGTTGGACAGCCCGGCAAGCTCCTGCTGGATGGCCTTGAAACGGGCCTTGTCGCCGGCCGGAAGGTCGACGCCGGCGAGCCGGTAATCGCGAAGCGCATTGGTGACGACCCGGCGCTGCGCGCGTTCCAGCCCACGGAACGCGTCGCCCTCGTGAATCGCCTTGAATTTCGCGAACAGGGCTTCACTGTGGGAGATATCCGTGTGGTAGTCCGTGAGCCGGGGCAGCGCGTTCTCGTACGCCTTGCGCAGCTCAGGGCTGTCCCTGACCGCGTTCAGATGGGAAACCGGCGACCACACCCGGCCAAGCCGCTCATCCAGGTCCTCGAGCACCTGCACGAAGTTGTCCCATCCTGGCGCCGCTTCCAGGGCCTCCAGCACGGCGATCCGCCCTCGGTTGCGCTTCAGCAGGTAGTCGAGCGCCGGCTCGACGTGCTCCGGCCGGATCGAGTCGAAGCGGGGCAGCCCCTGCAGATCGAGCAGGGGATTATCGGGGACGTCGGACATATCGGCATGGTGGTTTGGCATAATCGAGAACCGGAAGCGGTAAACAGGGTCACAGTGGACTGCGGAGATGCCGGGCTGAAACCCGGCCCGCAGAGCACTACATAGGGACTCCGCCTCAGATTACAACAGCGCCGCAGCGTCCATCCAGGCTATCCAACCAGGCGACAGGCAATGACCAGCAGCAGTTATGACTATATCGTGATCGGCGGCGGCAGCGGCGGCATCGCCTCCGCGCGGCGCGCCGCCTCCCATGGCGCCCGCGTACTGCTGATCGAAAGCGGACGCATGGGCGGCACCTGCGTGAACGTGGGCTGCGTGCCGAAGAAGGTGATGTGGAACACCTCGACGATCGCCGACAGGCTGCGGGACGCACCCGGCTACGGGTTCTCCGTCGGCAAGGCCGGCTTCGATTGGGCCGCGATCAAGGGGGCCCGGGACGCCTATATCGAGCGGCTCAACGGCATCTATCACCGCAACCTGGATCAATCCGGGGTGGAGAAGCTGGCCGGTTACGCGCGCTTCGAGTCTCCGAACAGCGTCCGGGTCGGCGACGATACCTACACCGCAGCGCACATCCTGGTAGCCACCGGCGGCGAGCCCATCGTGCCGCCGGTGCACGGGGCCGAGCTGGGCATCACCAGCGACGGGTTCTTCGAGCTCGAGCACCTGCCGCGCCGGGTGGTGACCGTCGGCGCCGGCTATATCGCCACCGAGCTGGCCGGCGTCCTGCACGGGCTCGGGGCGGAAGTGACCATGGTGCTGCGCCGCGACGCTTTCCTGCGGAGCTTCGACGCCACGCTGCGCGATACCCTCATGGAAGTCAGCGAGGCGGCGGGCATCCATTTCCGGCGCCGCGCCCGGGTCGCGGAGCTGCACAAGACCGACACCGGCATCGCCGTCCGGCTCGATACCGGCGAAGTGATGCACGGCGTGGACTGCGTTCTGTGGGCGGTGGGGCGATCCCCCAACACCGACGGCCTGCAGCTGGAGCTGGCGGGCGTCGAGACCGACGACTACGGCAATATCATCACCGACCGGTATCAGGACACCAATGTCGCCGGCATCCACGCCGTGGGCGACGTCACCGGCCGCCAGGCCCTGACGCCGGTGGCCATTGCCGCGGGCAGACGCCTGTCGGACCGGCTGTTCGGCGGCCAGGCCGACGCGGCGCTGGACTACGAGAACATCCCCAGCGTGGTCTTCAGCCATCCCCCCATCGGCACCGTGGGGCTCACCGAGGACGAAGCCCGCGAGGAGC
>JBEPXV010000402.1:0-2881 GCA_041641695.1 Gammaproteobacteria bacterium
CTGCGCCGCGATGGCGGCGGCGGCGTGGTCCTGGGTCGAGTAGATGTTGCAGGACGCCCAGCGCACCTCGGCGCCCAGCGCGACCAGGGTCTCGATCAGGACCGCGGTCTGGATGGTCATGTGCAGGGAACCCGCGATGCGGGCTCCTTTGAGCGGCTGGCTGGCGGCGTACTCCTCGCGGGTCGCCATCAGGCCGGGCATCTCGGTCTCGGCAATGGCGATCTCCCGCCGGCCGTAGTCCGCGAGCGCGATGTCCGCTACGTGATAGTCAGAAAAGACGGTCTCAGTTGCCGTGCTCATCTTTCACCTCCGGGTTGTCAATGAAAGTGAGCGCCGTTGCTTCGGGTTGCCCCGAAACCGCTTCGAGCCTGGCCCGGGCCCCTATCCGGCGTATGGCGGATCCCGGGACCGGGTTGCAGCGCTCCTCGAAGCGGGGGGAGTGCTTGAGGCACGCGATTATAGAAGCTCCGGGGCCGGCTTTAAACCCGGCTGCGGCGGCCGGTCCCGGCCGTCAGGCCGCCGATGCCGCCCGGGCGGGGGCGCGAGACGCCTGGGAACACGGAGGGAGGGCCACTGTCGAAGCCTCTCGGCCTTCCGTGCCTTGCGGCAGGAACGCCACCGCGAATTCCTCGAAAAAAAGAAGGAGACGAACCATGCGTTTGAAGAGTCTTGTCGCCGTCGTAATGCTGTTCGGCGCCTTACACGCTCCGCTGCAGGCGGCCGAGTACGAGCTGGACCCGAGGCACTCGTTCGTCGAGTTCCGGATTCAGCATCTGGGTTTCAGCTGGATGTACGGCCGTTTCAACGATGTCACCGGCTCGTACACCTACGACGCCGATGACCCGGAGGCCAGCGCGCTGGAAGTCGACATCGACCCCGCGAGCATCGACACCAATGACGCCGAGCGCGACAAGCACCTTCGCAGCGACGATTTTCTGGACGTGGAGCAGTATTCGTCCGCCGGGTTCAAGAGCACCGGTTACACCGGCACCGCCGAGGAAGGCGTCCTGGAGGGGGAGCTGACCCTGCACGGGGTCACCAAGCCGATCAGCATCGACGTCCGGAAGGTCGGCGAGGGCGACGACCCATGGGGCGGCTACCGCACCGGTTTCATCGGCACGACGACCATCGACCGGCGCGACTTCGGCATCGACTACGACGTCGGACCGGCATCCTGGGAGATGGAATTCGAGCTGACCATCGAAGGGGTCCGCCAGTAGCGCGCTGCGACCGGCCCGGCTGAAGCAACATTCTCGTGCGGCTGCGCAACTCGTCTGACCAGTACGGACTGGTGTCCAAGGCACTGCACTGGGCACTGGCCGTGCTGATGCTCGGCCTGATCTGGCTGGGGTGGCTCCTGGTGAGCATGGGCTACTACGATCCGTGGTACTACACCGTCGAGGTTGCCCACGAGACGCTCGGAATGCTGGTGCTGGGGCTGGCGGCGTTCAAGCTCGTGTGGATGCTGTATGCCCCCGGCCCGGCACCCCGGGCCGAGCTGAAACCATGGGAACGGGGCGCCTCGAAGCTGGTGCACCGGGTGCTGATCCTGTCGATGTTCGTGATTCCGGTCACCGGCTACCTGACATCCACCTCGGACGGAAAGGGAGTGCCCATATTCGACTGGTTCGAAATTCCCGCCCTGGTGCCGGTCTCGGATGCGCTGCGCGACTGGTCCATCGACGCGCACTTCTATACCGCCTACGCGGTACTGGTCCTGGCGGTCCTGCACGCCGGCGCGGCGCTCAAGCACCAGTTCATTGACCACCACGGTACGCTGCGGCGGATGATCTGAGCCGTTTTCGGAATTCTGCTTGCTTGTCCCCTCACCCTGTCCCTTGTATGTTTTCGGATAAGGATTCTGGCCTGTCGGAGTGGTGCCCGGAGGGGGCGAGGGGACCCTTCGCTCGACATTGGGGGAAGTGTGTGGCAGAACGCCCCCGCCCCCCTCTGGAGGGTGTCGCAAAAGTCCAATAGCGGCGCCTACTGGCGTCATTGCGAGGCGTTCCACCAGTTTCGAGTGGTGGAACGCCGCGGCAATCCAGAGATAATAGGCCTCTGCAACACCGAGGGCCCGGTGCCGAATTGCTGGAATGTGGAAATCCAGTCCCGCGCGAGGCGCCGGAAAATGGATTGCTTCGTCGCTGCGCTCCTCGCAATGACGCGAAAAAGAGCTTGGTTTTGCGATACCCTCCAAAGAGGGAGAGGGGGTCCGGTGTTTCTCAGATGACCAGCCCGTCCTGGAAGGTCACCATCTCGCCCGGCTGAACGTGGTTCCAGGTCTCGTTGTCGGTGAGCGGCTCGGTGGCGATGACGGTGACGATGTCGTTCGGCGTGGTGACCTCGCCGAAGTCGACGATCATGTCCTCGTCCTTGAGCCGCGCGACGCCGAACGGCGCCCGGCGGGTGATCCAGCACAGCTTGGTGGCGCAGTAGCAGTACAGGGCCCGGGAGTCCGACATCAGCATGTTGAACACGCCGCGCTCGCCGATGGCGCGGCAGCGCTCGGCGATGAACTCCGAAAGGGTTTCCTCCGGCGGCGCGTTCGGGAAGCTCTCGCGGATCTCGCCGAGCAGCCAGCAGAAGATGTGCTCGCTGTCGGTGGTGCCCACCGGCCGGTAGCAGCCCAGCGCCAGGTTGTCGAAGCGCTCCACCTGCCCGTTGTGGGCGAAGGTCCAGACGTGGCCCCACAGCTCACGCTGGAACGGGTGGGTGTTGGCCAGGCACACCTTGCCGATGTTGCCCTCGCGGATGTGGCTGACCACGATATGCGACTTGATGGGGAAGTTGCGGACCAGCCGCGCGATCTCCGAATCCACGCTGGGCGTCGGGTCGTGGAACGTACGGCAGCCGCGGCCCTCGTAGAAGGCGATCCCCCAGC
>JBEPXV010000403.1:0-2874 GCA_041641695.1 Gammaproteobacteria bacterium
CGCGCCCCGGTCGAACACCCGCTTTGCGAAAATCCCGTCGTCCACCACGATATCGCCGGCGATGCGCTCTATGCCCTGGGCGCGCACGTTCCGGAGCAGCGACCACAGCGACTCCACGGTCAGGTACGGGTCACCGCTCCCCTGGATGTACAGATGGCCGTTCAGGACACCGCCGGCGATGCCGCCCGCGGCGTAAACCTGCGTGGGCCACTGGTGGGAAGGACTCAGCGTCTCGAGCGCGGCCAGGGACGGCAACAGCTTGATGACGGACGCCGGGTTGAAGGGCGTCGAGCCGTTCACCGACATCGCCCCACTGTCCCCTTCGACGGGCGCGATATACAGGCCCAGATGCTCGCGCGGCACCGGGTAGCTGTCGAGCACCTCCTGCAGGCCACGCGGCACCGCCGCCGCCGCGAGCCCCGCGTGCAGGACAAGCACCAGACACGCCAAAAACCGCTTAGACACGGGCAAAATTAACCGGTATCATCATCCGTAATTGCTGACGCGGGCGCCGCGTCGACGCTGCAGCCGCCCGCCGTTTCCTGTTCGCCGAAACATTCACAAAAAGGGCCTTTTTCAGATCCGCAAATGATTATTTTCCCCGATATCGAAATCCAGAACGGGCAGTCCGTGAACCGCATTCGCGGCAAAGAGAACAAGCCCGAGGTCTATGATATAGCACCGCTGGAGGCGGCGGAAAAGTTTGCGGCCGCCGGCGCTGAATGGCTGCACGTGATCGATATCGACGCCGGCCTCCAGGGCGGCCATCGCAACTCGGACCTGATCTGCCGGATCATCGAGTCCGTCGACATCCCGGTCCAGGTGGGCGGCGGTATCCGAACGTATCTCGATGTCGAGTGGTGGCTGGACAAGGGCGCAGCGCGCGTCGTGCTGGGCACGGCGGCGGTTGTGGACCGGCACATGATCATGGACGTGTGCGCTCGCTTCCCCGGGCAGATCGTCATTTCCATCACGGGCAAGGACGGCTACGCCATGATCGACGGATGGCGCACCAAGACTTCGTTCACGACGCTTGAGCTGGCCAGATCCTTCGAGAACAGCGGCGCCGCCGCCATCATATACACCGACCTCGACCGCTTCGAGGGCGGCCAGGAAGTCGGCCTGGCGTCCACCATCGAAATCGGCACGCAGCTCGAGATACCGCTGATCTCCACCGGCACCGTTGACGACCTCGACGACGTTTCGGCGTTGGCCCTGCTGCCCAACATCGAGGGCGTGATCATCGGGCGGGCCCTGTTCCAGGGCAAGGTCGATCTCGCCGATGCCATCCAGGTCGCCCGCGCATCGAGCGTGGCACCGGAAGTCGCCGGGCAGGGCGTCGCGCCGAAGCTGGAGGAGGTGTCGGGCATTCCCATCAAGAACATCGACCACGTCGGCATCTTCATCAGCGACCTGGATCAGTCCGTCGGGTTCTACGAAAGGCTCGGCTTCGAGAAGGTGGCGGATCGCGGCTTCGATAAAGGCAAGCCGGTGGTCATGCGCCATCCCAGCGGTGTGGCGATTAACCTGTTCAACCGCGACGACAGCAGGGAGGGCCACACGCAGATCGCGCTCGAAGTCAGCTCGCTGTCGCAGACACGGGCGTTCATGGAGTATCACGGCATCGACATCACGCATTCCTTCGATCACGAGGGCGGCGGCACCGTCTACATCAAGGATCCGGACGCGAACCTCATCGAGCTCGATCGCTACAGGTAGCAGACAGCGCCGGCGCGCCGCGCAATTCGCGTCTGGCGCCCGGGGCCACCCCGGGGCCGCCGGCCGGTCCCATCAACGTTCCAGAAGACCCTTCAGGCCCGCCTCGAGCGCATCCATGGTCCCGGTGCTCTCCATGTGGCGCAGCAACTGGGCATTCAGGCCGCCCTCCGTGGCCAGATGGCGGAGCGCCATATCCAGTCCACCCGCCCCGCCCTGCTGCAGCGCATGCAGGTAGCCGTGCTCCAGCAGGACGATGTAACGCTCGGCGTCCTCCCGGCTCCCCGTATGCCCGGCCAGCCAGTCACGCACCACGATGAGCTCTTTCAGCAGCGTGGAGGTCACGGCGGTGGCGGCGAAATGCGGCTGCATCGCGGCTTCCGACGGCACCGGGATGATCGCGTTGTCGGCGCCGAACAGGGTCTCGAGCGTCGGCGACGCCGGATACACCGCCAGCGGGCAGCCGCCGGCGTCGATGAAGGGCATCGGAATGGTGACGCACAGCTCGCTGGTCTCGCCGATCAAGCCGGCGATCTCGTCCAGCCCGATCTCGGCCATCACGGATATCACCCGGTGATCGGCGCGAAAAGGCAGACCCGCCAGCTCCCGCCGCGCCACCGGCGCCAGCAGGCAGATGACCACGACTTCGCTGGCCGCCACTACATCGCGGTTGTCATGAATCGAAACGTTCTCGAGCTCCGCCGCCAGCGCCTGCGACACCTGCCGGCTTCGCTCCGACACCCGCACGTCGTGGCCCGCGCGGGCTAATGCCTTCACCATCGGCGCCGCAATACGCCCGGTGCCGAGAAAACCAACGATCATCGAGGACCACCTCCGTAAGGGCCGGTTGCCGGGCGGGCGCGCCGCGGCAATTCTGTATCAAGGGGAGCAACGGGAAGCTGCCGGGGAAGTCCGGCAATTCTACCTGCCGGTCGCCGCGGTTCCAAACGGGCTGCGTCCGGCGCGCGGCGGCGACGGACACGCCGTCGTCGTTTTGCCGCCCGGCACGGAATGCCTCCCGGCCATAAACTCGTGTCGCGGCCGCACGCCGCGCCGATGCGTGAAGCGCACCGTCGTTCATGACAATATTCAACCCATCGCTCGTTCACAGGATTCCCGCACGGCCATGCTCGAAGACTCGCTCCAAGACACAGATAC
>JBEPXV010000404.1:0-2871 GCA_041641695.1 Gammaproteobacteria bacterium
TGTCCGTCGAGCGGCCGGACAACATCGAGACCACGGCGATTGGCGCCGCCCGGCTCGCGGGGCTGAAAGCCGGGGTCTACGGATCCCTGGAAGAGATGTCATCGGCATGGCGACTCGACCGGCGCGCTGAGCCGGCGCTCGACGAGACGCAGCGTGACAGGAATCTGAAGAGCTGGTCGGCCGCAGTCGAAGCTGTCAAGCGCTACGCGGCGGACCGGCAGACCTGAGCCGCTCGGCCCCGCCCGCGCCGAGGGTGGCGGGGCATGACGTGACCTGTTGGAAGCGGGTCCGGGGCGGTGTTCACCCGCGGCGCGCGGGCGCCGCCGCGGGACGGTTCTGTCTCAGAAGGCCGCGCCGGGCCTGAACCCCATTTTCGACAGGACGCGCGCCAGGGGACAGAAGCCGGTGAATGACGCTTGCAGCATATTGAGGCCCACGAATGCGGTCACCCACAGCCAGTGGACGCTGTGGTACTGCGACAGCAGGAGGGTGACAAGAATCACCAGACCTGCGAAACGGAATACGGCTTTGTCGATGTTCATCAGTGTCTCCCTTGAGGAATGACGACAAGTGTGGGGCATGCCTGCCTGCGGCCGGTTGACCTGTATCAGCAACCCCCGTGAAAGAAAGAGCGCCGCGGCGGCCGTCTGTGGCGAAGTCGAGCTCGCAGACAGGCATAGCCATTCGATCCGGTTTTTCGTTACATTGCCGGTTTACCCCCAGCCGCTATCAGCCCGGAGCGTGGACGATATGGAGGACCAACTGGCCGCCGAATGCGAACGGAAGATTCTGGACCGTCTGGCGGCCGCCGGGCCCGCGGGCCTCACGACCGGCGCCCTGCTGAGCCGCGAGAAGGCGGGAACCCGGCGCGGCCGGATCTGCCGGGATGTCCTCAAGCGCCTGCTGCGCAACGGGGATATCGGCAACCTCGGCTCCGCGGGGCGGCCGCGCTACGTGGCCGGCGAGCACTTCAAGCCGCTGGAAATCGCCTACGATCATGTCGCGGGCCGGGCGCACGAGTCGGGCACGCGTCTGGCCTCGAGGACCGCCTTGAGCAAGGGGCTGCCCGGGGCGGCGGCGAAGAAGGTCGACGAAGCCCTGAAGCTGTTGGTTTCGGAAGGTGTGCTGGTGCGTCTGAAGTGGGCCGGCAAGCCGGTGTATGTGCATGCCTCGGCGCTGCCGCGGCCCGAGCCGGCCGGCGAGCCGGTTTCCGGAGCGGCGTCCGCCGGTCCGCGCAAGCCGGACGAGACGGACGTGCGGCGCGCCTACCGGGAGACGGTGGACGAGTTCGGTTATCCGGACGTGCTCATCCATGAAGTCTTCCTGCGCCTGGGCGGGGAGCTCAAGTCTTTCAAGGATGTTTTGCGGGAGGCTTGCCGCGCGGGGCGGGCCGTGGCCGGCGTCGGCGACTGGTCGCTGTCCTCGCCCGAGGAGCGCAGCGCCGCCCTGTACATCAACGGGCGTCCGCACCTGCGGATCCGGTTCAGGGAATAGGCAATTGTGACAGGGCCCCGCATGGTATCGCTCGACCCCTTCGCCGACGACATTGTCTACGATCCCCGGCGCGTCGAGTACTCGGTGCCGGGTCTCAACGAGGATGTCGCCAATGAAGTGATCGCCGCGGTAGACGCCCTGTGCCGGACCGAACGGCCGCGGGTCGCGGCGCGTTCGCCCAAGGCGCTGCCGGTGCTTTCGCCTCGGGCCGGATTCGGCAAGTCGCATCTGGTCGGCGTGCTGTTCCAGGCCCTGAGCGGCCGGGCTACGTTGGTGAACATACGCCCCTTCGAGGACCCGGATACTCGCTGGAAGTCCATCCTGATGCGCACGGTTCAGGAGCTCAATTTCCCGGACCGCTATGCCGGGTCCAACGGTGAAGCCGATGCCGCCACCCAGCTCGAGCTGTTCGCGCACGGCGTGCTCAGCCAGGTCGTCGCCGACCTCCTGGCCGTCAACAAGGGGAACGAAAAGACCATCGCCACGCTGCGCCGTCCGGCCCGGGAGCTGGTCGGGCTGAAGGGCAACAGGCAGTGGCGCGGCTACCTGGACAAGCACATCGTCAACAAAAGCTGGATCGGCCGGATGGAGCAGCGGTTGGCACGCATCGGCATCAGCATGCATTGTGCTCCGGCGACGTGGCTGAAGGTGCTGTACGGCTATGCTTACCGTGATGACGATTGGAGCCTGAGACAGTCGTGCCTGGACTGGCTTCAGTGTGACCCCGTGGACGACGAGGAGGCGGACGCGATCGGTATCCGGCCGGCGGACCGCGTGCGGGTGGACCAGGCCGCCGGCGAGCTCAACGATCTCGCCAAGTCGCGGGTGCTGGATCTTTGCCGCCTGGCCGGTTTCTTCCGGCCGTTTCTGTTCTGCTTCGACCAGACCGAGACCTACGGCAAGTCTCCCGAACTGGCGCGCGCCCTGGGCACGGTGATCATGGACCTGAGCGACGAGGCGGTCAATCAGCTCACCGTGATCACCGCCAATCTTGGCCCCTGGGAGAAGCGGCTGCGAGAGCAATGGGAGGAGGCGAGCCGGGATCGTTTGAATCGGCCCTTGATGCTGAAAGACATCACCCCGGCGCAGGGCAATGCGTTGGCGGAGCATCGATTGCGGGTATTCGAGGTGAGCGACGAGGAAGCTGAACGCTTCCGGGGCGACGGTCGATGGATGGAGGAGCTGTTCGAGGAGAACCCGGAGATGAGCGTGCGATTGTTCCTGCACGAGTGCTCGCGGCGCTGGCGCCAAAGCGGCGACGCAACGCGGGGTTTCCGCAATGATGACACGAGAACGCCGCTGCCGACTCTGTTTGGACGCTACGTGGACGTGGTGAGCGCGACCCCGAGGCGCCTGGTTTACGATCGTGACACGTTG
>JBEPXV010000405.1:0-2863 GCA_041641695.1 Gammaproteobacteria bacterium
CTTCTCCCGGCGGGAGAAGGGACGTTCTTTTCACGTATTTCAGGTCCCGAACCATGACCTTGATCGCAATCCCTTGGGAATACGACCATTTCTGCGCACCGAAGGCAGCGATTGTGGGACAGCAGTGCCTCCGTCCCCTTTTCTGCGATGATTCACTGACTACACGTCACTGCTTCTTCATCGCGTCCTGCAGCAGGGCGCCCATGCTGCCCATGGCGGGGCGCTTGTCGCCCTTTTCGCCCTTGCCGCGTTCGCCCCGGTTGCTGCCGCCCCGGGGCTTGCCGGTGCGGCGGGACCCGCCGTCAGTCGCCTCGCCGGGCTGGTCGTCCAGCCGCATGGACAGGCCGATGCGTTTGCGGTCCACGTCGACCTGCATCACCTTGACCTTGACCACGTCGCCGGCCTTCACCACGTCGCGCGGATCCTTCACGAACCGGGCGGCCAGGGCCGAGATGTGCACCAGGCCGTCCTGGTGCACGCCGATATCCACGAAGGCGCCGAAGTTGGTGACATTCGTGACCGAGCCCTCGAGTATCATGCCCGCTTCCAAATCGTTGATGGTGTCCACGCCCTCCTGGAAGCGGGCGGTCTCGAACTTCGGGCGCGGGTCGCGGCCGGGCCTGTCCAGCTCGCTGATGATGTCGGTGACCGTGGGCAGCCCGAAATGCTCATCGGTGTAGTCGGCGGGATTCAGGCCGCGCAGAAATGCGGAGTCGCCAATCAGGCCCCGGACCGCCCGGCCGCTGCCCGCGGCGATCTTCTCCACCACGCCGTAGGATTCCGGGTGCACGGCGGAGGCGTCCAGCGGGTTGTCGCCGCCCGCCACGCGCAGGAAGCCGGCGGCCTGCTCGAAAGTCCTGGCGCCGAGGCGTGGGACTTTCTTCAGGGCGGCGCGCGAGGTGAACACGCCGTTGCTGTCGCGGTACTCGACGATGTTGTCGGCCAGGGTCTGGTTCAGCCCGGAGACCCGCGCCAGCAGCGGCGCCGAGGCGGTATTCACTTCCACCCCCACGGCGTTGACGCAGTCCTCGACGACGGCATCCAGGGCGCGCGCCAGGCGGGTCTGGGAGACGTCGTGCTGGTACTGGCCGACGCCGATGGATTTCGGGTCGATCTTCACCAGCTCCGCCAGCGGGTCCTGCAGGCGCCGGGCGATGGAAATGGCGCCGCGAACGGTCACGTCCAGGTCCGGGAACTCCCTGGCGGCGAACTCCGAGGCGGAATACACCGAGGCGCCGGACTCATTCACCATCACGCTGGTGGCCATGATGTCCGTGTGCTTCTTGAGGACGTCCTTCACGAACTTCTCCGTCTCCCGGGAGGCCGTGCCATTGCCGATGGCGATCAGCTCGACGTCGTGCTTCCGGCACAGGTCCGCCAGCACCGCCTCGGCCTGCGCGGTCTTCGACTGGGGGGCTGTGGGGAAGATGGCGCCGTGATCCAGCACTTTGCCGGTGGCGTCCACCACCGCCAGCTTGACCCCGGTGCGCAGGCCCGGATCCAGGCCAATGGTGGCTTTCTGCCCGGCCGGGGCCGCCAGCAGCAGATCCTGCAGGTTGGCGGCGAACACCTTGATGGCATCCGCTTCGGCCTTTTCCCGCAGCTCGCCCAGCAGGTCGGTTTCCAGGCGCGTGTGCAGCTTCACCCGCCAGGTCCAGCGCACCGTCTCGGCCAGCCAGGTATCCGCCGGGCGCCCCTGGTCGTGGATGCCCCAGCGCTCCCGCACCATGACCTCGCAGGGGTGGGGGCCGGCCCGCCCGTCCTCGTCGGGCAGTGTCAGGGACAGACTGAGCACGCCCTCGTTGCGACCGCGGAACATGGCCAGCGCCCTGTGGGAGGGCGTGTTCTTCAGTGGCTCGTCGTGCTCGAAGTAGTCACGGAACTTCTGCACTGCATGGGCGTTGTCGTCGGCCTTGCCCGATGCCGCCCGGGCGCTCAGGCGCGCTTTGCGCTGCAGGAAGCGGCGCAGCCCGTCGAGCAACGCCGCGTCCTCGCTGAGCATTTCCATAAGGATGAAGCGGGCGCCTTCCAGGGCAGTCGCGGTATCGGCAATCTTGTGCTCCGGGTTGAGGTATTTTGCCGCCTCGGTCTCGGGGTCCAGGCCCTGGTTTGCCAGCAGGGATTCCGCCAGCGGTTCCAGGCCCGCTTCCCGGGCGATCTGGCCCTTGGTGCGCCGCCTGGGCTTGTAAGGCAGGTACAGGTCCTCGAGCCGGGTCTTGGTGTCCGCCTGCCGGATGTCCCGCTCCAGCTCCGGAGTCAACTTGTCCTGTCCGGCGATGCTCTTCAGGATGGTGCCGCGGCGGTCCTCCAGCTCCCGCAGGTAGCGCAGGCGCTCCTCCAGGGCGCGCATGGCGGTGTCGTCCAGCCCCCCGGTCGCCTCCTTCCGGTAGCGTGAGATGAAGGGCACGGTGGCGCCCTCGTCCAGGAGGGACACGGCGGCGGCCACCTGCTGCTCGCGACAGCCGAGCTCCTCGGCGATGCGATGGGGGATGCTGCTCATTGCGGTACCTGCGGATCAGTGAATTGATGCGGATCAGTGATTGATGAATCCCGCGGGGAGAATTCATGAACTGTCAGCCGCGGGAATATACACTCTCGCGACGCTTACAACGAGGAACCCCTTTGCACAGCAGAAACGAAGACCAGGCCGTCACCTTGAACGCCCACGAGGAATCCGTGGACGCGACACTGGCGCGGCTTGAAACCGACGCCTCGGGCCTCTCGGAAGCCGACGCAGCCGCCAGGCTTGCGGAGCACGGGCCCAACCGCCTGCCGGAGCCGCCGCGCCGCGGCCTGCCGGCGCGTTTTTTCGCCCAGTTCCACAACATCCTGATCTACGTGCTGCTCGGCGCCGCCGTGGTGA
>JBEPXV010000406.1:0-2859 GCA_041641695.1 Gammaproteobacteria bacterium
GACGCTCTTCCGATCTCGCCGTGGACCGCTCTTCCGGTGTCAGTCGAATGACCTTGGCGGTGCCGCCGCGGTGGAGATTGGAACGGAACTCACCCTCCTTCGCGCTGCGCATCATGGAGGCGACGACCTTGTCACCTACGACGAACGCGCGGATATCGGAGCCGCCCGCCTCCTTGATGAACTCCTGCACCAGAAAATTCGCTTTCAGCTGGCGGAACGCATCGATGATCGTCTCGGCCGCTTTGCGGGTTTCAGCCAGCACGATGCCCTGGCCCTGAGTGCCTTCCAGCAGCTTCACCACCAGCGGCGCCCCGCCCACCAGGCTGATGAGATCATTGGTATTGTCCGTCGAGGCGGCGAAACCGGTGAGCGGCAGGCCGATGCCCGCGCGCGCCAGTATCTGCAGCGAGCGGAGCTTGTCGCGGGAGCGGGTAATGGCAACCGATTCGTTCAACGGGTAGGTGCCCATCATCTCGAACTGGCGCAGCACCGCGCAGCCGTAGAACGTGATGGATACGCCGATACGGGGGATCACCGCATCGAAGAACTCCAATTCCTCGCCCGCCAGGTGAACACTGGGCTGGTGGGAAGCAATATCCATGTAACACTTGGACGTCGGCACCACCTTGATATCGTGACCGCGTTCCCTGGCGGCCTCCAGCAGGCGCTTGTTCGAGTACAGGCGGCTGCCCGCCTGGCTAAGAAGTGCTATTCGCATGGTGTCGTTTTCTGTATCGGCCAAGTTTATAGGACGCGGCGGGGTTCACGAGGTACCTGCCAGCGATGGCTGAACGCCCGAGCAGCATCCGGAATTTCATCGTGTCGCGATTGGTCAGCGTGATTTCGACGGACCAGGTGTCGGCGCCCGCCTTGACGGTCGTCAGTATCGCGATACGCTTCTCCTTGCGGCCACCCGAATCCGTCACCTCCCTCTCATCCAGAACATCGGCCTCGCAGACGATTTCATATTCTGAACTCGATTGCTTAGGGTGTAAACCGAACCGCACCCGCGGCGCGCCCTTGTGATGAAACGGCTCGATGAAAAAAGTGTGCAGCGCTGAGGTGCGGGCGCCGGTATCCACCTTGCACTTGATGAACCGCACGTCCAGGTCGGGCAGCGCCACCCATTCGCGCCAGCCAAGAATGCCCAGGTTGTCATTGCTCATTGTCATTTTTATCCCGGAGACTGCTGCATTCCGTGTTCCACCACCCGGCGGGCTGCCGGCGGTTCGGCCGCGGTGCTTGTCACTGGAAGAACCGGTCCCCGCTCTTCGCCATGGCGCGCAGGCCATCCGTCGGTTGATAGGCGCGGCCGAGGTCGCGGTAGCGGTCCGCCATCTCGCAGAAACGCGCTGCGCCGACATTGTCGATATAGCGCAGGGCGCCGCCCCGGAACGGCGGAAAACCCAGCCCCCAGATCAGGCCCATATCCACGGCGGCCGCGGAGCTGACTATGCGCTCCTCGTAACAGCGAACCGCTTCGAGGCACATGGGTATCATCATCCGCCACTGGATATCCTCATCAGTGAGCTCGAGCTGCCGCTCCACCACCCGGCCGACGATCTCATAGGCGGCTTCGTCCGCCACCTTTTCCGGCTTGCCCTTGGCGTTTTTCTCGTAGCGATAGTAGCCCGCGCCCGACTTCTGGCCCAAGCGGTCGTTTTCGAACATCAGCGTGGAGGCGGATTTGAAATCCAGCCGCATGCGGTCGGGATAGCCTTCCGCCACCACGGAAGCCGCGTAATGGCCCGTGTCGATGCCCACTACGTCCATCAGGTATGCCGGGCCCATGGGCCAGCCGAAATCCTCCATGACCGTGTCGACACGCCGGAAGTCAGCGCCGTCCCGCAGCAGCATCTCGAAGCCGTTGAAATATGGAAACAGAATCCGGTTGACCAGGAATCCGGGACAATTGTTGACGACGATCGGGCTCTTGGACATCGCCCCGGCGAAAGCCACGGTGGTGGCGATCGTTTCCTCCGAGGTGTACTCCCCGCGAATGACCTCCACCAGGGGCATGACGGGAACCGGGTTGAAAAAATGCATGCCGCAGAACCGCTCCGGCTTCTCCAGGGACGAAGCCAGCTCGTCGACGGATATCGTAGAGGTGTTGGTAGCGATGACCGCCGTATCGTCCACCATCGCTTCGACTTCCGCCAGCACGGACTTCTTGACGTCCCGGTTCTCCACGACGGCCTCGATCACCAGGTCCGCGCCGGAGACATCATCGTAGGACAGCGACGGGGTGATGCGGCCGAGCACCGCGGTCAGATCGTCCCGGCTCGCCCGGCCGCGCTCGATGCGCTTCTCCAGGATCCTGCGCGCTTCCTGCAATCCCTGGTCGACCGCCTCCTGGCGGATGTCCTTCATCACGATCGGCATGCCCTTGAGAGCCGCCTGATAGGCGATCCCACCGCCCATGATACCGGCTCCCAGCACCGCCGCCCTGGCGACCGGGCGCGCGGATTTCTCGTAGGCGCGTGCCTCGCGCTTCATCGCCTGGTCGTTGAGGAACAAGCCGACCAGGCTGTGAGCCGCCTCGGTGCGCACGACTTCCGTAAACGCCCGGCACTCGATCCCGGACGCCTCATCCCGGTTCGTGACGACATGCTTCTCCATGGCGTCCAGGGCAATGCCGGGGGCCGGATAATGCTCGCCGGACTGGGCCGCGAGACGCTCGCGGGCCGCCGAGAACACCTTGCGGCGCTCGGACTCGTCGACATGGACCGGGCCGGCTTTCGCGCCGCGGCGCGGCAGGTATTCCAGCGTTCCCGCGGCGCATTGCCGCAGCATGTCTCTGGCGGCGCCGGACAGCGCTTCGGGCGCCGCGGTGGCGTCCACGGCGCCGCACTCCAGAGC
>JBEPXV010000407.1:0-2847 GCA_041641695.1 Gammaproteobacteria bacterium
TCGATGGCCAGCGCCAGGGCGCGTCCGGCATTGCTGGAACCGTCCAGGGGGCAGAGTATCTTGCTGAACATGCTGGACCTCATCAGGGTTGTCGGATGCCTTGATTCCAAACCATAGTCGCAATGTTCCCGGCGCTGCAATGACGAAGCTCAAGTCAGCCTGCTTGACTTGCACGAATGGTCATACCCGCGATCTTCGCCGCGATTGTCGGTGTTGCGGCGTCTCGACTCCCGGCGTCGGCCCGCCGGCTGATCGGGGATTCACCACCGGGTTGAGGTTTGTCAATGACAGCCGGGGGCCGCCTCATACAATCAATGGGAATTCGAATGCAGCGGGAGAGAGCTCATGAAGACCATGCTCAGCGTCATCAAGGTGGACATTGGATCCATTGGCGGACATATCCGCCCGTCCCAGCGGCTGCTGGACAGTCACATCAGCTACAGGGGGGACGATGTCGCCATTGTGATGTTTCATGCCTGAGCTGCCGGACGTCGAGGTCTATCGGCAATACCTCGAAGCCACCTCGCTGCATCAGCGCGTCGAGCGCGTCCATGTGGAAAGCCCCGCGCTGTTGACGGGAACCAACCCCCAGGGCCTGGGCCGCGCTCTGCACAGGAAGTCCCTGAAAACCACGCACCGCCACGGCAAGTACCTGTTCGCCGGTCTGAGCGGCGGCCGCTGGCTGGTGCTGCACTTCGGCATGTCCGGGGAGCTTCAGTATTTCCGGGGTGGGCAGGAGCAGTCGCCCGATTACACCCGGTGCCTGGTAAGCTTCGGCAACGGGTTCAACCTCGCCTACGTGGCGCCGCGAAAGCTCGGCTTGATCGGCCTGGTGGACTCGCCGCGGTCCCTGGTGAAAGAAAGAAAGCTGGGGCCGGACGCCCTGGAGCTCGGTCAACAGGCGTTCCGGGAGCTCGCCGTCGGGCGACGCGGCACCGTCAAGTCCTGGATCATGGACCAGCACAGCATCGCCGGCATCGGCAATATCTACTCCGACGAGATCCTTTTTCAGGCGAAGCTGCACCCGAAACGCCTGGTTGCAGACCTCGATGAAGCCACGGTGATGCGGTTGTACGATGCGATGCGGCATGTTCTGGAAAGCGCCGTGAAGGCGGGCGCCGATCCCGGGCGAATGCCGGCGGCTTTTCTTCTGCCTCGTCGCGAGGCCGAAAGCCGCTGCCCGAAATGCGGCTCAGCGCTGAAGAGCATGCAGGTCGCCGGCAGATCAGCGTGGTACTGTCCCCGGTGCCAGGCCGCCTGAAGCCGGGCCGGTTCTCCCCGGCCTGAAACGCAGGCCCGGCTTCGGCGCCAACTTTTTTCAAAACGGTGTTCAACACAGTCAAGCCCATGCAGCACCGAGTCATGACAAAGAAGCCAACCCGTGAACATGGGGCCGTCGTTCATTCGCCGCCGGGGTGGGGGATGGTGCGCGCCGACGGCGCCGGCTTCGGCGCGGCCGGAGCATAGACCGTGGATAAAGGTACTTTTCGTCTCGAGGAATTCGACGCCGTCGTCCTGGATCTCGACGGCGTCATTACGCGCACGGCCGAGGCGCATGCCGCGGCCTGGAAGGCCATGTTCGACGAGTTTCTGGCCGGGTGCGCAGATCCCGACGGGGAATACCGGCCATTCGATATCGAAACGGATTACGCCGAGCATGTCGACGGCAAGCCCCGCTATGACGGGGTGCGGGATTTCCTGCGTAGCCGCGGCATTGAGCTGCCGCGCGGCGATCCGGACGATCCGCCGGGCGCCGAGACGGTGTGCGGGCTCGGTAATCGCAAGAACCGGCTGTTCCTGGACCGGCTGCGCGCCGGCGGCGTCAAGGTCTATGATTCGAGTGTGGCATTCATCCGGGCCCTGCGGCGGGCGGACATGAATACTGCTGTTGTCTCCTCCAGCCGCAATTGCCGGGAGGTCCTGCAGGCCGCCGGCATCGAGGAACTTTTCGACGCCCGCGTCGACGGAGAGGAGCTTCAGCGTCTGGGCCTGGCCGGCAAGCCGGAGCCGGACATGTTCCTGGAGGCGGCTCGCCGGCTCGGGACCGCGCCGGAAAGAACCCTGGGCGTCGAGGACGCGCTCGCCGGCGTGCGGGCGGCCAGGGCCGCCGGTTTCGGCTGCGTCATCGGCGTGAACAGAGGGACGCGGGCGGAAGCGTTGAAGGCCAGCGGCGCGGATATCGTGGTGGATGATCTTGGAGACCTGCAAACGGTGAATGGCCGTGAGCTGGATACTTCCGGGACCGGGGGATTGCCTCCGGCCCTGGACTACCTTGACGAGATCGTCCCCGGCGACACGAATACGGCGGCGGTTTTCCTGGATTACGACGGCACCCTGACGCCGATCGTGGCCGATCCGGATGACGCCGTCTTGAGCCGTCCCATGCGGGCGACGCTGAAGCGGTTGGCGGGGTTGTGCCGGATCGCGGTTCTCAGCGGCCGGAACCTCGCGGATGTGCGCCGGCGTGTCGACCTCGACGACATCTGGTACGCCGGCAGCCACGGTTTTGATATCGCCGGCCCCGGGCCGGACGGCGAGCAGTACCAGCAGGGCGGCGAGTTCCTTCCGGCGCTGGATGCGGCGGAAGAAACCCTTCGCAGCGAGCTGGCCGGGATTGACGGATGTCTCGTGGAGCGCAAGCGGTTCTCCATCGCCACGCACTATCGCAATGTGGCCGTGGAGGACGTGCCCAAGGTGAAGCGCGTCGTCGAGCGCACCCGGGCGGCCCACGCCGGGCTGCGCTTGTCGCATGGCAAGAAAGTGCTCGAGCTGCAGCCCGATATTGACTGGAACAAGGGCAGGGCCCTGAGCTGGGTGATGCGCGCCATGAAGCTGGACCCGGCGCGG
>JBEPXV010000408.1:0-2828 GCA_041641695.1 Gammaproteobacteria bacterium
AGGCTTTCACCACGCAGCTCACGGCGCTGCTTCTGCTGGGCATCGCCATGGGCCGGCGGCGCGGCCTGGAGCCGGCCCGGGAAGCCGAGCTTATCGGCGAGCTGCGCTCCCTGCCGGCCAAGGTCGATCAGGCGCTCAAGCTCGACACCCAGATCGCGGCGATCGCCGAGCAGTTCGCCGACAAGGAGCACGCCCTGTTCCTGGGCCGCGGCGCCCACTACCCGATCGCGCTGGAGGGCGCCCTGAAGCTCAAGGAGATCTCCTACATCCACGCCGAGGCCTACCCGGCCGGGGAGCTGAAGCACGGCCCCCTGGCGCTGGTGGATGCCAACATGCCAGTGGTTGCGGTGGCGCCCAACGACCAGCTCCTGGAAAAGCTCAAGTCCAACATCCAGGAAGTGCGCGCCCGCGGCGGCCGTCTGCTGGTGTTCGCCGACCCCGACGCCGGCTTCGAGCCCGGCGACGACATCCAGGTAGTCAACGTCGCCCCCGTCGACGACGCCATCGCCCCGATCATCTACACCGTCCCCCTTCAGCTACTTGCCTACCACGTGGCGGTGATCAAGGGCACCGACGTTGACAAGCCGCGCAACCTCGCCAAGTCGGTCACCGTTGAATAGGGGCCATAATCGTTGAGCCCGGGCGGATCGCCTCACCGCCCGCCCGGCGGGCCCGATTCAACTCCCGGCTACCGGTCGAGACCCGACAACTGCTCGCTCAACCATTGCTGAAACTGCCCCTTCGGCAGCGCGCCCGATACACGGCCGACTTCGCGGGCTTCGTGGAACACCATCAAAGTGGGGATTGAGCGTATCTGGTGACGCGCCGCTGTTTGCGGATTGGCCTGGGTATCCAGCCTGAGAAATGCCGCCCGGGTGGCCATCTCGGCCGCTACCTGCTCGAAAACGGGCGCAAACTGCTTGCAGGGACCGCACCAGGGCGCCCAGAAGTCGACGATCACAGGCAGGCCGGTCTTCTCGATATAGCGGGCGAAATCCCGGTCGCTTGCGGCCATCGGCCGGCCACTGATCAACCTGCTGCGGCACTTGCCGCATACAGGATCGTCTCCCAGTCTGTTCGAGGGTATCCGGTTAACCGCGCCACAGCCGGGACACGCCAGCTGTACGGGAATCGTGTTCGTCATCGCAAGGCCTCGCGCATATCAATATACTGCTCATATGAAGACCAGCTTGCCGCTTCTCAAGGGGAGGTGCCGGGTTCAGGTCTTTTGTCAACCAACACGGCGGCTGTAGCCCGCGACCGGTCCGCCGGAAACCCAGCCGGGGGGCGACGCCCCCCGGCGCAGGTGCGGCTTCCGGCGCGCGGCCCGCGCCCGAACCGGCCGCGTTCCGCCTTTGCTATCATCCGCGCATGGATGTCTCCCACATTATCGATTCTCTCAACGACGCCCAGCGCGAGGCCGTGGCGGCGGAGCCGGGGCCGATGCTGGTTCTGGCCGGGGCCGGCAGCGGCAAGACCAAGGTCCTGACTCACCGGGTGTCCTGGCTGGTGGAAGCCCACGGCGTGTCGCCGATGTCGATCCTCGCCGTGACTTTCACCAACAAGGCGGCCCAGGAAATGCGCGGGCGCATCGAGGAGATGCTGGGCTACTCCCTGCGCGGCATGTGGATGGGCACGTTTCACAGCATTGCCCACCGCCTGCTGCGCCAGCACTACCGCGAAGCGGGGCTGGAGGAGGGCTTCCAGATCCTGGACAGCGCCGACCAGCACCGCGTGGTGCGCCGGGTGCTGCGGGACATGGGCCTGGACGAGGGTTACTGGCCGCCCAAGCAGGTGCAATGGTATATCAACGCCAACAAGGAGGAGGGGCGCCGTCCGCAGCACCTCGGGGAACCCTCCGACCCGCAGCAGCGCGAGCTGCTGCGTATCTACAAGCAGTACGAGGATTTCTGCCAGCGGTTCTCGCTGGTGGATTTCGCCGAGCTGCTGCTGCGGGCCTACGAGCTGCTCAGGAACAACGAGCCCTTGAGAGGCCAGTACCAGCGCCGGCTGCAGCACATCCTGGTGGACGAGTTCCAGGATACCAATGCCATCCAGTACGACCTGATCAAGCTGCTGGCGGAGAAGAACCGCCAGGTGTTCATCGTCGGCGACGACGACCAGTCCATCTATGGCTGGCGCGGCGCCCGGGTGGAGAACATCATGCAGTTCGAGAAGGACTTCCCCGGGACCCGGGTCTTCCGGCTGGAGCAGAACTACCGGTCCACCGCCACGATCCTCAATGCCGCCAACGCCGTCATCGACTGCAACCGGGGCCGTATGGGCAAGAAGCTGTGGACCGAGGGCGCGGACGGCGAGCCGGTCAAGCTGTATGCCGCGTACAACGAGTTCGATGAGGCGCGCTTTGTCGTCGACCGGATCCAGGCCTGGGTGGACCAGGGCAACGCCCGCAGCGACACCGCGATCCTGTACCGTTCCAACGCCCAGTCGCGCGTGTTCGAAGAGATTCTGTTGGACGCCGGCATGCCGTACCGGGTGTACGGCGGGCTGCGCTTTTTCGAGCGCGCGGAGATCAAGGACGCGCTGGCCTATCTGCGACTTGCGGCGAGCCGGCGCGACGACCCGTCGTTCGAGCGGGTGGTGAATCTCCCGGCCCGCGGCATCGGCAACAAGACCCTGGACCTGGTGCGCGAGCACGCCCGCATCAACCAGGTGCCGATGTGGGATGCCGCCCGGGCGATGATCGAGTCCCGGGAGCTCACCTCCCGGGCCATATCCGCCCTGTCGGGCTTTCTCGAGCTGATCAACGACCTGGAAAGCCGGATGCGGGGCCTTTCCCTGTCCGAGCAGGTGGACATCGCCATCCG
>JBEPXV010000409.1:0-2821 GCA_041641695.1 Gammaproteobacteria bacterium
ACGCCGACTCCAGGGAAACGAGCGTCTCCCTGCAGGAGCTGACGGACCAGCCCGCCGGTTGAGTCCGGCGTTCGCCCCGTATCAAGAGAATCAACAACTGGTGAGTACGATGTCGACAAGCTACAACTCGAATCCGCACGCGACCGAGCCCCAGAACGTCGGTCTGGTGCCCATGGTGATCGAAAGCACGGGCCGGGGAGAGCGCGCCTACGACATCTACTCGCGGATGCTCAAGGAACGAGTCGTGTTCCTGGTGGGCGCCATCGAGGACCAGATGGCCAACCTGATCGTGGCCCAGCTGCTGTTTCTGGAGTCCGAGAACCCCGACAAGGACATACACCTGTATATCAACAGCCCCGGCGGGGCGGTTACCGCGGCCCTGGCAATGTACGATACCATGCAGTTCATCAAGCCGGACGTGAGCACCGTGGTCATCGGCCAGGCCGCCAGCGCGGGCGCGCTGATGCTGGCCGGCGGCGCGCCCGGCAAGCGTCATTCGCTGCCCCACGGGCGCATGATGATCCACCAGCCCTGGGGGGGGTTCCAGGGCCAGGCGTCGGACATCGACATTCACGCCCAGGAGATCCTGGAGCTGAAAAAGCGCCTGAACAGGCTGCTCGCGCACCATACGGGCCAGGACGAGGAGACGATTGCCCGGGACACCGACCGTGACTACTATATGGGCGGAGAACAGGCGGTCGAGTACGGGCTCATCGACTCCGTGATCGACAAACGGGTGTAGCGGGCACTTGCAAAAGTTCGTCCGAGACTGCATCGTTAAGCGTGTGGCAGGTTGAGAATTTATGGCCGACGACAAGAACGAAGGTAAGAGCGAAAAGCTCCTGTACTGCTCCTTCTGCGGAAAGAGTCAGCATGAGGTTCGCAAGCTCATCGCGGGGCCCTCCGTGTTCATCTGCGATGAATGCGTGGAGCTGTGCAATGACATCATCCGGGAGGAGGTGCAGGAGGGCGCCGAGGCGACCGGCGCCCGCAGCAAGTTCCCGCGCCCGGACGAGATCCGCCAGAGCCTGAACGAATACGTCATCGGCCAGTCCATCGCCAAGAAGGTGCTCTCGGTGGCGGTGTACAACCACTACAAGCGGGTCGAGAACGAGGACCAGGTCGGCGAAGTCGACATCTCCAAGAGCAATATTCTCCTGATCGGGCCGACCGGCTCGGGCAAGACCCTGCTCGCCGAGACTCTGGCCAGGCAGCTGAATGTTCCGTTCACCATCGCCGACGCCACCACGCTCACCGAAGCGGGCTACGTCGGGGAAGACGTGGAGAACATCATTCAGAAGCTGCTGCAGAAATGCGACTATGACGTCGACAAGGCCCAGGTCGGCATTGTGTACATCGACGAGATCGACAAGATCTCGCGCAAATCCGACAACCCGTCCATTACCCGGGATGTTTCCGGGGAGGGCGTGCAGCAGGCCCTGTTGAAGCTGATCGAGGGCACCATCGCGTCGGTACCGCCCCAGGGCGGGCGCAAACACCCCCAGCAGGAGTTTCTGCAGGTCGACACGCGGAATATCCTGTTCATCTGCGGCGGCGCTTTTGCGGGCCTGGAGACGATCATCCAGGAGCGGTCGGAGAAGAGCAGCATGGGATTCGGGGCGGAAATCCGGAGCAAGTCCGACGACAAGAACGTCGGCGAGATCCTGCGCGACCTCGAGCCGGAGGACCTGATTCAGTACGGACTGATCCCCGAGTTCGTCGGCCGGCTGCCGATCTGCGCAACCCTCGAGGAGCTCAACGAGGACGCCCTGGTCTCGATTCTGACCGAGCCCAAGAATGCGCTGGTGAAGCAGTATCAGCGCCTGTTCAAGCTCGAGGACGTCGAGCTGGAGATACGCGAAGATGCCCTGCGGGCGGTGTCGAGAAAAGCCATGGACCGCAAGACCGGGGCCCGCGGGCTGCGGTCGATCCTCGAGAATGCCCTGCTGGACACCATGTATGAGCTGCCCGGGATGGAGGGCGTCAAGAAAGTGATCGTGGACGCCGGCGTCATCAGCGACGGCTCCAAGCCGCTGTATATCTACGAAGAATCCGACCAGAAACAGGCATCCACCAGCCACTAGCACCCCTTCGCCGTCGCCCCGGCACTTGAACGGGCGCGGAAATATCCGCATATTGGATCTCAACCGCCCGGACCGCCGGCGGGACCCGGCCGGTTTTTCCGGGCGATGCGAACGAACCAACCAACTTCATGGGTGTACTGAATGAGTGACGAGCTCACACTAACCGAGTCCTCGATTCCGGTGCTGCCGCTCCGGGACGTGGTGGTTTTCCCTCACATGGTCATACCGCTGTTCGTCGGCCGCAAGAAGTCCATCAAGGCGCTGGAGCGCTCGATGGAGATCGGCAAGCACATCCTGCTGGTGGCCCAGAAGGAAGCGGCGGATGACGATCCCGGCCCGGACGATATCTACCAGGTCGGTACCGTGGCCAGCATTCTGCAGCTGCTCAAGCTGCCCGACGGCACGGTGAAGGTGCTGGTGGAAGGTGAGAATCGCTGCCGGGTGACATCCTATGAAGCCACCGAGGATTTCTTCAGCGCCGCCGTCGAGCCCGTCGAGGACGAAGAGATGGACGAGCGCGAAGCGGAAGTGCTGATCCGGACGGTGATGAACGAGTTCGACCAGTACGTCAAGCTCAACAACAAGATCCCGCCGGAGATACTGACCTCGCTGGCCGGCATTGATGACGGCGGTCGCCTGGCGGACACCATAGCGGCGCACCTCAGCCTGAAGATCGAAGACAAGCAGCACATACTGGAGATGGCCGGTACGCGCGAGCGGCTGGAGCACATTCTCGG